>DATAGF010000222.1:0-5739 GCA_036257075.1 Miltoncostaeaceae bacterium | reverse complement strand
GAAGCCGTGGAACGCGACGGCGTGCGCGAAGCCCCGGGAGATCACGGAGCGGAGGCGGGGGAAGCTCGCCTCGTTGATGTCGGTGGACGTGATGTGCCAGCTGTCGAAGGCCGGCCCGCCGTCGTCGAAGCCCTTGCACCGCCAGGCGCTCGCCCGCCGGACGCCGAGGCGCGACCGGACGCGCTCCGCCTGCCGGTCGGTGAACGGCTCGATCTCCCCTCCGTGGGGCGCGATGACGATGAGCCGCGCCTGGCGGCCGTCGTCCCGGAGGCGCTCGATGAACTCGCCCTCGGCCTCCGCGCGCTCCTCGGAGATCGTCGGGTGCGGCGCCCGGGAGTCGGCGACGCCGGCGAACTCGTCGCTCGTGCCGAGCCGCCGCCGGCCGGCGGGGCCCATGCGGACGACGCTGTCGGGGACCTCGTGGCGCGGCTTGCTCACCGTGTAGAGCGCGCGGCGACCGGCCCGCGTGACCCGCACCTGCTGCCCGACGTCGCGCCCGATCGCGGCGAGCCGGCGCGGGTCGGCCGAGCAGTGCTCGCCGCGCTTTCTGAGGTCGTCCTGCGACGACCGCGCCCTCCGGATCGTCGCCTCGTACGTCGCCATCTCAGTCCGCGCGACGCGCGAGGAGCTCCTCGGCGTGGCGCCTCGCTCCGGGGTCGTTCGCAGTCGCGCCGAGCATGCGGCAGAGCTCGGCGATGAGCTCGTCGCCCTCAACCGGCTCGATCCTGGTCGTGGCGCGCCCCCCCTCGTCGAGGCCCTTGACCATGCGGTAGTGCGCGTCGGCCATGGCCGCGACCTGGGGCAGGTGGGTGATCACGACCGCCTGGCGACCCTCGGCGAGCGCCCGCAGCCGGGCGCCGACGGCGGCGGCCGTCACCCCGCCGATGCCCGCGTCGACCTCGTCCAGGACCCAGGTGGCGTCGTCCCGGGCGGCGGCCACGCCGTGCAGGGCGAGCAGCACCCGCGACAGCTCGCCGCCCGACGCGGTGGCGGCGAGCGGGGCTTCGGGCAGGCCGGGGTTCGCCCGCAGCCAGATCACGCAGGCGTCGTCGGGGACCTCGTCGTCGTCCTCGACGAGCTCGATCCGCAGCTCCGCGCGCGGCATGGCGAGGTCGGCCAGCTCCTCGCGCACCGCCTCGGCCAGCCGGGGCGCCGCCTCGCTCCGCGCCTCGCGCAGCGCCGTCGCGATGCCGACGGCCTCGTCGAGGACGGCGGCGCGCTCCTCGGCCAGGGCGAGCACCTCGCCGGCCCCCTCGTCGAGCCCGCGCAGCGCCTCGCGCGCGGCCTCGGCGGCGGCGATCACCTCCGCGGTCCCCGGGCCGTGGCGTCGGCCCAGGCGCGAGTAGACCTCGAGCCGCTCCTCGATCTGGGTCAGGCGCCCCGGCTCCGCGTCGAGGTCCTCGAGGTAGGCCCGCAGCGCGATCGCCGCCTCCTGGAGCGACGCCTGGGCGGCGGCCAGGTCGGCGTGCGGGCCCGCGAGCGCGGGGTCGACGCCGACCAGGGGCGCGAGGGCGCCGGCGGCGCCGCCCACCGCGGCGACCGCCCCGGCATCGCCCGCGTCGTCGGCCGGGGTCAGCGCCTCGGCGGCGGCCGCCGCGGCGACGGCGAGGCCCTCAGCGTGGCGCAGCCGCTCGCGCTCGGCGACGAGGGCCGCCTCCTCCTGCGGGTCGAGGGCGGCGGCGTCGACGGCCTCCACCAGCTCCTCGAGGTCGGCGCGCTCGCGCTCGGCGGCCTCGCGCCGGGCCCGCGCCTCGGCGAGCCCGCGGTCGAGGACGCGCAGCCGCCGCCGCAGCGCCGCGAGCCGCTCGGCCCCCGCCACGACGTCGGCCCCGGCGAACGCGTCGAGGGCGCCGAGCTGGCTGGCCGGGCTGACCAGGCGCCGGTGCTCGTGCTGTGCCGAGAAGCGGATCAGCGCCCTCGCGAGCGCGGCGACGGCCTCGCGCGGGGCCGCCTGCCCGTCGATGAGCGCCCGCGCCCGCCCCTCGGCGGGCACGCGCCGGGCGATCACGACCTCGCCCTCGTCCTCGGCGAGCTCGCGCAGCGCCGCCGCCGGGTCCTCCTCGTCGAGGCGCTCCCAGAAGCCGTCCGGCAGGGCCAGGGTCGCCTGCACGAGGGCGTGCCGCGCCCCGGGCCGCACCGCGCCCGCGTCGGCCGGCGCGCCGGCGAGCAGCGCCAGCGCCTGCGCGAGGACGGTCTTGCCTGCGCCGGTCTCGCCCGTGATGGCGGTGAGCCCCGCGGGCGGGGCGACCTCGGCCCGCTCGATCACCACGAGGTCCCGCACCTCGAGCGCGCGGATCACGGCCGGCCGAACTTCTCCCGGTAGCGGCGGAAGAACGACGCCTCCGGGAACGTCGCCAGGTGGACCTCGTCACCGCTCAGGCCGACGGTGATCGATCGCCCGGGCCGCAGCGCCCCGATGCGCTGGCCGTCGGCCTGGATGTCCACGTCACCCACCAGGGCGCTGTTGGTCACCGTGAGCTGCTCCTCGGCCCCGATCACCAGGGGGCGGCTGTCGAGGTGGTGCAGGGCGATGAACGAGAGCACGAAGCAGCGGACCCGCCACGAGACCGTCGGGCCGCCGGCGGCGAGGTTGTAGGCGGTGGAGCCGACCGGCGTGCTGAGCACGACCCCGTCGCAGCGCACGGTCGCGACGACCTCGCCGTCGACCTCGTACGTGAGGTCGGCGATGCGGGCCTCGCCGCTGCGAAAGAGGGCCAGGTCGTTGACCGCGAGGACCTCGCCGTCGCTCCACTTGGCCCTCAGCGACGGCAGGCCGAGGACGACGAACTCCCCGGCCAGCGCCCGGCGCAGGTCGCGCTCGAGGGTCTCGCGCTCGATCGAGGCCAGGAAGCCCACCCGCCCGTAGTTGACGCCGATCACCGGCGCCCCGGAGCCGGCCTCGCGGGCGAGCGCGCGCAGGATGCTGCCGTCGCCGCCCAGGACGAGGATCAGGTCCTCGCCGCCGGGGCGCAGCCCCATGCCGTCGCTCGACTGATAGCCGGAGAGCGCCCGGTGCTTGACGACCTCGCCGGCGGGCACCAGGACCTGGATGCCGGCCTCGTCGAGGATCGAGAGGATCGTCGGCAGGGTGGACTCGGTCACCGCCGGCTCGCGGTGGGTCAGCAGCAGGACCCGCTTCACCGGCCTGGCCGGCTCGATGGGGATGGGCTCGGCGCTGCCGAGCGGGGCGCCCGACCTCACCGCGCGCTCCGGGCGTCGACGGCGTGGACGAAGACCTCGCGGTTGCCCTTGGGCCCGGGCAGGCCGGATTCGGCCGTGCCGAGCACGCGCCCGCCCTCCCGCTCGATGACCTCGACGACCCCGCGCACGGCGTCCTCCCTCGCCTGCGGGTCGCGCACCACACCGCCGGCGCCGACCCGCTCGCGGCCCACCTCGAACTGCGGCTTGACCATCACCATCGCACGCCAGCCCGGCGCGAGGCAGCGCCGGACGGCGCCCCAGACCGTGCCGATCGAGATGAACGAGAGGTCACAGGTGACCAGGTCGGGCTCCCAGGGCAGCAGCTGGGGCCGGAGGTCGCGCGCGTTGGTGCGCTCCATGACGTGCACCCGCTCATCTTGGCGCAGCCGCCAGTCGAGCTGCCCGTAGCCCACGTCGAGCGCGATCACCCGCCTCGCGCCCCGCCGCAGCAGGCAGTCGGTGAAGCCGCCCGTCGAGGCCCCGAGGTCGACGGCCGACGCCCCGGCGACGTCCACGCCGAGCGCGTCGAGGGCGTTTGCGAGCTTGACGCCGGCGCGCGAGACGTAGTCCTGGCCCTGCTGGACCTCGATCGCCGCGCCGCTCGCGACGCCGGCGCCCGGCTTGTCGACCTGGCGGCCGTCAACGCGCACGCGTCCGGCCATGACGGCGGCCTGGGCGCGCGCCCGCGACGGGAAGAGGCCCCTCTCGACGAGGGCCACGTCGAGGCGGGAGCGGGCCACGGTGAGGGGCCGCTACCCGCCCTCGGCGACGAGGATGCCGGTCGGCTCGCTGAGGGCCCGGAGCGCCCGGGCTGCCACGTCCTCCGGCGAGAGGCCGGCCTCGTCGAGCAGCAGCTCCCGCTTGCCGTGGTCGACGAAGCGGTCGGGGACGCCGATCCGCAGGACGCGCGTCGGCGTGTCCTGCAGGACCTCGAGGACGGCGCTGCCGAAGCCGGCCAGCTCGGAGTGGTCCTCGATGGTGACGATGAGCTCGTGGCGGCTCGCAAGCTGACGGATGAGCTGGTCGTCGATCGGCTTGCAGAAGCGGGCGTTCACGATCGTCGGACGTGCGCCGAGGGCGTCCTCGAGCGGCACCGCCGCGGCCTGCGCGACGACCGCGCCGTGGCCGTAGCCGACCAGGGCGATCCGCTCGCCCGACTCCAGCACCCGGCCCCGCCCGAGCTCGACCTGCCGCGGCCGCTCGGGCAGCTCGGCGCCCGGTCCCGCGCCGCGCGGGTAGCGGAACGCCACCGGCCCGTCGAGGCGCAGGGCCGTGTGGAGCATGTCGATCAGCTCGGCCTCGTCCATGGGCGCCATCACCGTCAGGCCGGGGATCGAGCGCAGGTAGGCGAGGTCGAAGACGCCGTGGTGGGTCGGCCCATCGTCGCCGACCAGGCCGCCGCGGTCCATGGCGAAGACGACGGGCAGGTTCTGGATCGCGACGTCGTGGATGATCGGATCGAAGGCCCGCTGCAGGAAGGTGGAGTAGATCGCGCACACCGGGCGGTAGCCCGCGATCGCCAGGCCGCAGGCGAAGACCACCGCGTGCTGCTCGGCGATGCCGACGTCGTAGGTCCGCTCCGGGAAGCGCTTCATCATGTGCTGCATCCCGGTGCCCTTGAGCATCGCGGCCGTGATGCCGACGATCCGCGGGTCGCGCTCGGCCTCGGCCACCAGCGCCTTCCCGAACACCTCGGTGTAGTTGGGTGGCCCCGACGACTTCTTGGCCGCCTTCCCGCTCTCGACGATGAACGGCGTGGCGCCGTGCATGGCCTCGCCGTCGGCCTCGGCGGGCGCGTAGCCCTTGCCCTTCCGCGTCTTGGCGTGGATCACGACCGGGCGGTCCATCTCGAGCGTCGTGCGCAGGGCCTTGCGGACCTCGCCGATGTCGTGGCCGTCGATGGGGCCGTAGTAGGCGAAGCCGAGCGCCTCGAAGAGCGCCCCGTCCTCGAACCACAGCGACTTGGTGGCGTCGCGGATGTGCCCGCCCATCTCCGCGGCGCCCGGCAGCTTTGCGAGCCCGCGCTCGATCTCCTCGCGCACCTTGGTGATGGCCGGGTCGACGCGGACGCGCTGGAACAGCTTGGAGAGCGCGCCCACGTTCTCCGAGATGCTCATGCCGTTGTCGTTCAGCAGCACGGTGATGGGCGTCTTGAGCGCGCCGGCCTGGTTGAGGCCCTCGTAAGCCATCCCGCCGGTCAGGGCGCCGTCGCCGATCACGCAGACGACGTGGCCCTCCTGGCGCCCGTGGCGCTGGGCCTCGGCGAGCCCGGTCGCGTAGCTGATGGACGTGCTGGCGTGGCCCGCCCCCATGATGTCGTGCTCGCTCTCGACCCGGCGGAGGAAGCCGCTGATCCCCCCGTGCTGGCGCAGCGTCGGGAAGCCCTCCAGGCGGCCAGTCAGCAGCTTGTGGCCGTAGGCCTGGTGGCCGACGTCCCAGATGATGCGGTCGCGGGGGGACTCCAGCTCGGCGTGGAGGGCGATCGTGAGCTCCACCGTCCCCAGGCTGGCGCCCAGGTGGCCGCCGGTCTGGCTGACG
>DATAGF010000105.1:0-9807 GCA_036257075.1 Miltoncostaeaceae bacterium | reverse complement strand
CTCGGCGGCTTCGGGGTGGAGCGCGACGGGCGGCGCGTCCCGGACGCCGACTTCGGCCGCCAGAAGGCGCGGGCGCTGCTGGCGATGCTCGCCTGCGCGCGCGGCGCGCGGCACCGCGAGGAGCTCGTGGGCGCCCTCTGGCCCGAGCTCGGCGAGCGAAGGGGGATCGCCGCCCTCCACTCCACGCTCTACGCCCTGCGCCGGGTGCTCGAGCCGCACCTGTCGGCGCGCGACCCGTCGGCGCTCGTGGTGGCCGAGGGCCCCACCTACCGCCTCGTCGTCGGAGCGCTGGGCGGCTGGGACGCGGACGAGTTCCTCCGCGCCGCTGCGACCGCCCTCGCCTCGCCCGAGGACGACGCGCTCGCCCGGCTGCAGGCGGCCGAGGCCGGCTACGCCGGGCCGCTGCTGCCCGAGTGGGCCTTCGCGCCCTGGACCCAGCCGCTCCGCACCGAGCTCGAGGAGACCCACCGGGCGGTGCTCGTCGCCGTCGCGGAGCGCCTGGCCGAGGCCGGGCGCTCCGGTGACGCCATCAGCCGCTACCGGCTGCTGCTCGCGCTGGAGCCCGAGCGCGAGGGCTGGCACCGGGCCCTGATGCGCGTCTACGCGGACGCCGGCGAGCGGGCGCTGGCGCTGCGCCAGTTCCACGCCTGCCGCACCCTGCTGCGCGAGCGGCTCGGCGTCGCGCCCAGCCGCGAGACGCGCGAGCTCCACACCGCGATCCTGCGCGAGGGGTGACGGCGGGGCCTCAGCGGAAGCGGCGGCTCTCCCGGACGACCCACACGATCACGAGCGCGAGGGCCGCGATCAGCGCGAGCACGCCGAGCGGCGTGACGCGGTCCTCCAGCAGGGGAAAGCCCCCGATCAGGAGGAACGCGATGCCCAGGCCCGCGATGATGATCACGGCCCGCTGCCAGGGCTTGAGCACCAGCCAGGCGAGCCGGTTCTGGCGGAAGTAGTTGTAGCCGAAGACCGCCAGGGCGGCGACGAACAGCACGAGGATGATGCGCTCGGCCGAGACCGCGAGCGCCCCGAAGCCCTCCTGCCAGACGAGCACGATGCCCGCGATGGCGGCGATGATCAGGAAGTTCCGGACCCCGACCCAGTTGATGCGGCGCACCCTCACCCGCCCCTCGCCTCGTCGGCCAGGCGCCCGGCGAGCTCCTCGAGCGGCATGGCGCCGAGGTCGCCCTCGCCGCGGGCGCGGGCGGAGACGGTCTCCGAGTCGGCCTCGCGGTCGCCGACGACCAGCAGGTAGGGGACCTTGGCGACCTCGCCGTCGCGGATGCGCCGGCCGACCGACTCGCCGCGCGCGTCGACGTCGACGCGCAGCCCCTCGTCGCGCAGCCGCTCACGGACCCGCTCGGCGTAGGCCCCGTGGCGGTCGGCCACGGGCAGCACGCGCGCCTGCTCGGGCGCCAGCCAGAAGGGGAAGGCGCCGGCGCCGTTCTCGATGAGGACGCCCAGGAAGCGCTCGATGGATCCGGTCACGGCCCGGTGGATCATCACCGGCCGCTCCTCCGTGTCCTCCGTCGAGGTGTAGGTCAGCTCGAACCGCTCCGGCATGTAGAAGTCGAGCTGGCAGGTGCCGAGCTGCCAGGAGCGGCCCATGGTGTCGGTCACGTGGAAGTCGATCTTGGGGCCGTAGAAGGCGCCGTCGCCCTCCTTGAGCTCGTGGGGCCGGTCGCCGAGCGCGACCCGGAGCGCCTCCTCGGCGGCGTCCCACATCTCCGGGGCGCCGCTCGCCTTCTCCGGCCGGGTCGCCAGCTTGAGGGTCACGTCGCCGAGCCCGAAGCGGGCGTAGAAGCCCTGGATCAGGTCGAGGACCGCGCGCACCTCCTCGGTGACCTGGTCCAGGCGGCAGAAGATGTGGGCGTCGTCCTGGGTGAAGGCGCGCACGCGGAAGAGGCCGTGCAGCACGCCGGACAGCTCGTGGCGGTGGACGTGCCCCAGCTCGGCGTAGCGGATCGGCAGGTCGCGGTAGCTGCGCCGCCGGCTGCCGTAGACCAGGCAGGCGCCGGGGCAGTTCATCGGCTTGAGCGCGAACCGGCCCTCGTCCACCTCCGTGAAGTACATGTGGTCCTTGTAGTGGTCCCAGTGGCCGCTGCGGTGCCAGAGCTCCTCGGAGAGCAGGGTGGGCGTCTGGATCTCGTCGTAGCCCATGCGCCGCAGGTCGGCGCGCACCGCCTCCTGGATCCCGTTCACCACGACCATCCCGTTCGGCAGGAAGAACGGGAATCCCGGCCCGGCGTCGTCGAAGTGGAAGAGGCCGAGCTCGCGGCCGAGCCGGCGGTGGTCGCGGGCGCGGGCCTCCTCGAGCGCCTCCAGGTGCGCGTCGAGCTCCGCCGAGGTGGGGAAGGCGGTGGCGTAGACGCGCGTGAGCTGGGGGTTCGTCTCGCTGCCGCGCCAGTAGGCGCCTGCGACCGAGAGCAGCTTCACGGCGCCGATGCGGCCGGTGTCATGGAGGTGCGGCCCGCGGCAGAGGTCGACGAAGTCGCGCTGGCGGTAGAGCGAGACCGAGGACTCGCCCTGCCGGGCCAGCTCCTCGATCTGGTCGACCTTGTAGGGGTCGCCGCGCTCGGCGAAGTAGGCGCGCGCGTCGCCGATGCTCATCACGCTGCGCTGAAACGGCGCCTTGGCGGCGATGATGCGCCCCATCTCGGCCTCGATGGCCGGGAAGTCGTCCTCGGTGAGCGGACGCGGCGTGTCGAAGTCGTAGTAGAAGCCGTCCTCGATCGGCGGGCCGAAGCCGAGCTTGGTGCCGGGGACGACCGACTGCACCGCCTCGGCCATGACGTGCGCCGCCGAGTGGCGCATCACGTAGAGGAAGTCCTCGCCGCTCTTCGGCGTGACGATCTCGATCGCGTCGCCGTCCGCGAGCGGCCGCGCCAGGTCGCGGACCTCGTCGCCCACCCGCACGGCGACCGCCGCCTTCGCCAGCCCGGGGCCGATGGCGGCCGCGGCGTCATGGCCCGTCGCTCCGTCGGGCAACTCCAGCCGGCTGCCGTCGGGGAGGGTCACGGTCATGCCGGCGCGATAGTACCAACGGGTCATCCGGCCCCAGCGCCGCCCCGGCGGGGGTTGCCGGACGGGCCCGGCGGGGGAATGATCGGGGCGTGCTGGAGCGATTCCTCTACACGCCCGAGGGCCGGGTCCGGGTGCCGCGGATGTTCGCCGTGGTCATCGCCTGCGTCGCGCTGGCCATCTTCGGCAGCTTCCTGCTCGTCTTCACCCCCGTGCTCGCCGACCACGAGGGCATCCAGACGCTCTGGGTGCTGTTCTCGGTCTTCCTGCTGAAGTTCCCGCTCGTCTCCCTGCTGTGGTGGTTCATCATCCGCAACAAGGAGTGGCCGGTGCGGCCGCCCAAGTGGAGCGACCAGGAGGCGCGGGAGATCCTCGCCTACCTGGTCGGCGAGGCCGACCGATCGATGACCCTGCCCGACGCCCCGGCACGCCTCGCCTACCTCCAGCGCGAGGCCTGGAACGTGGCCGACCGGGTGGGCGGGGAGGTCAAGGTGGACGCGGTCGACGTCGCGCTCCACATCGACCAGCTGCTAACGAAGACGAGCCGCCGCAAGGCCCGCGGGGGCTAGCCGGGTGCAGCCCGGCCCCCACGCCGACCTGCTGGCCGAGGGGATCCGAGCCGACGGCGAGGCCTTCCGGGCGATGCTCGACGGCCGCCGGGCCGACGCGACCGCGCTCCTGCGCGAGGCGGCCCGGCTCTTCATGGCCTCCTGGGAGGCCGCCCCGCCGCGCAGCTACGGGCGCCTCGTCGCCTACCTGACCTCGTCGGTGCTCGCGGGCGACGGCCCCGAGGCGGCCGCCTACGCGCGGGATCAGCTCGAGGGCGCCTGCGACTCCCCCACCTCCTGCTACGCGCTGGCGATCGCCGCCCTTGTCCAGGGCGACGACGCGACAGCGGCCGCGGCGGCCGAGGCCATGCGCGAGGGCGGCGACGCCTTCGCGCGCGCGGCCGACGCGCTCGCGGCGCTGGCGGCGCGCGATGAGCGGCGCTACCGCGACGCCGTCGCGGCGATCGTGGCCGACTTCGAGACGCGCGACGCCCACCGCACCGGCGTCCCGGTCGCCGACACCGCCATGCTCATGGAGGCCCTGGCCGCTCGCCGCGGCATGGCCGTCCGCCCGCGCTCGCCCGTCATGCCCGGGTCGACCGGAGCCGCGGCCTCGAATTAGGTAGGCTGAAGGTCGTGGGTGAGGCGTTCCTCATCACGCTCCGCGAGGGCTTCGAGGCGGTGCTGATCGTCGCTATCGTGCTCGCCGCGGTGCACCGGAGCGGACGTGCGGGCATGGACCGCTGGGTCTGGGCCGGCGTCGGAGCGGCGCTCGCCCTGTCGATCGTCCTCGGCGTCGCCCTCCACCTGACGATCGACGACCTCACCGGGGTGGCGAGGCTGCGCACCTTCGCGGTCATCTGCGTCGCGGCGGCCGCGCTCCTGACCTGGATGATCTTCTGGATGCGCCGCCACGCCAGGGCCCTGAAGGGCGAGCTCGACGAGCGCATCCAGGCCGCGCTGGGCCAGTCGGCGCTGGCGCTGGCGGGCGTCGCCTTCCTCGCCGTCGCCCGCGAGGGGCTCGAGACGGCCCTCTTCCTCATCTCGACCACCTCGGCCGACGACGGCCCCGACGTCCTCATCGGCGGCCTCATCGGGCTCGCGGGCGCGGTCGCCCTGGGCGCGCTGGTGTACGGCGGCGGCCGGAGGATCCCGATGAAGCTCTTCTTCCAGGTCACCGGCGTGCTGCTGATCCTCTTCGCCGCCGGCCTCCTGGACCGGGCCGTGCAGTTCCTCCAGGCCGCGGGCGACGTCGGGACGGCGAACGGCGCCGCCTACGACCTCACCGGGCAGCACTGGCTGACGATCGACACCGAGTCGGGCAGGTTCCTGGCGGGGATCTTCGGCTGGGATCCGCGCCCCAGCGTCGAGCAGATGGCCGTGTACCTCCTCTACGCCGTCCCGGTGCTCGTCGCGTTCTTCTGGGACGGCCGGCGGCCGCGGCGGCGGCGCGCCGTGATCGAGGGCACCGCGCGCTCAGCGCCCTCCTAGACCACCCGGTGGCGCGGGTCGAGGAACGCCAGGCGCGCGTTGCCGCGCTTGATCCCGTGGGCCCGCGTGCCGTCGGGGAGGGCGAGCTCGACCCGCCACGCCAGTCCCCGCACTCCCTCCTGCACCAGCTCGTCGACCCGCTCCACGACGCCCGTCACGCGCCCGAGGCCCAGCACCTCGAGCTCCACCCGGTCGCCGGGGCTCAGGCGAAGGCCTCCCAGCAGATCCCGATCAGGAAGAGGAGCCCGGTCAGGAGCAGCGTGCGCACCCGCGTGTCCACCATCTTGGGCAGATAGACGCGCGGCGGGTAGCGCTCGCCGGTGGCGTCGACGAACGTGACGTCGTCCTCGGTGATCCGTCGCACGGGCCTCACCCCCCTCCCGGCTGCACGAAGCCGGTCTCGTAGGCCAGCACCACCGCCTGGATGCGGTCGCGCAGGTCGAGCTTGGAGAGTATCCGGGCGACGTGGGTCTTGACGGTCGCCTCGCTCACGACGAGCTCGGCGGCGATCTCGGCGTTGGACAGGCCCCGCGCGACGAGCCGCAGCACCTCGAGCTCGCGCTCCGTGAGCTCGGCGAGCCCGCCCGAGGGCGCCGCCCCGGGCGGCGGGCGGCGCACGAAGTCCTCGATCAGGCGGCGCGTGAGCGCCGGGGCGAGCAGCGCGTCCCCGGCGGCGACCACCCGCACGGCGTTCACGAGCTCCTCGCGACGCACGTCCTTGAGGAGGAACCCGCTCGCCCCGGACTTCATGGCCTCGTAGACGTACTCGCTCTGGTCGAACGTGGTGAGCATCAGGACCCGCGGGGCGCGGTCGCCGTCGGCCATGAGGCGCCGGGTGGCCTCGATGCCGTCCACGCCGGGCATGCGGATGTCCATCAGCACGACGTCGGGGCGCAGCTCGCGGGCGAGATCCACCGCGCGCGCGCCGTCCTCGGCCTCGCCGACGACCTCGATGTCCTCCTGGGCGTCGAGGATCATCCCGAACCCGTCGCGCACCAGCGCCTGGTCGTCCGCGATCAGGACCCGGATCGTCACGGCGAGCCGAGCGCCTCGAGGGGCAGGCGGGCCGTGAGCGCGAAGCCGCCCCCGGGGCGCGGCCCGGCGGCCAGCTCGCCGCCGTAGAGCGCCACGCGCTCGCGCATGCCGAGCAGGCCGTGGCCGCCCCCGTTCGAGCCCGAGCCGCGGCCGCGGCCGTCGTCGCGGACCTCGAGCTCGAGGTCGCGGGGCCCGTAGCGGACCACGACCTCTGCGCTCGCCGGCCCGGCGTGCTTGAGCGCGTTGGTGAGGCCCTCCTGCACGATGCGGTAGGCGGAGAGGTCGATCCCGGGCGGCAGCGGGCGGGGCTCCCCCTCGACCCGGACGCTCACCGGGAGGCCGGCCTCCCGCACCTGGCGGACGAGCTCGTCGAGGCCGGACAGGCCGGGCTGCGGCGCCAGCGCCGGCCCATCGGCGGCCATCTCTCGCAGCACGCCCAGCATCCGGCGCAGCTCCCCGAGGGCCCCGCGCCCGGTCTCCTGCACGGCCGCGAGCGGGCGGCGGGCGCGCGCTGGGTCGGAGTCGAGCATCGCCTCGGCGGCCTCGGCCTGCACCACCATGACGCTGAGGCTGTGGGCCACCACGTCGTGCATCTCGCGCGCGATGCGGGCGCGCTCCTCGGCGGCGGCCGCCCGGGCCTCCGACTCGCGGGCGCGCTCGGCGCGCTCGGCGCGCTCGGTGAGCTCGACGGTGCGGCGGTTGCGCTCGTGGAAGGCGAAGCCGATCAGCCACGCGACCGCGGCGATCGCGCTGACGAAGACGAGGTCGCCGGGCGAGCCGTTCGGGTCTCGGACGATGACGATCACGATCGCGATGGCGGTCAGGACGGCGCCCGCCAGGCCGGCGGTCGTCGGCCCGAGGAGGCCGAACTGGGAGACGGCGATCAGGACCATCAGGAAGGCGCCGAGCGAGTACGGCACCGTGTGCTCCCAGATCGCGGCCTGGACGGCCACGAGGACCACCGTGGCGGCCGGCGCCGCAACCGGGAAGCGGCGGCGGGCGAACAGCGGCAGGCCCCAGGCGAGCGCGAACAGCGTCAGCGCCCAGGGCGAGCCGTGGACCTCGTCCTCGAGCCAGGGCTCGAGCAGGGCGATGACCAGCACGGCGCCCACCAGCAGGTCGACCGCGTAGCGGCCGAGGAAGCGCCGGATCCCGGTCGACGTCATGCGCGTGACCGTACTTCCGCCCGCCGGGGCGCGCCATCGGCCGCGCGGGCGGTCCGGGTCATCCTCGCGGATGACGGCGGTCGGCCAGGCGGGCGGCCCGGGGCCCCCGAAGACCATCCGCGCGGCGTCGCGGGGATCGGGAGCGCGGCCGATGGCGGGCCGGGGCGCCGCTCGTAGCGTCGCGGCATCGGCACTACGCGACTCGAGGAGGACCTCATGACCACCGTCGTCCACGCCATCGCCCCCCGACACGCCGAGGACGCTCCGCCCCGTCTGGCGGTCGTCGGCCGCGAGCTCGTCCGCCGCTACGGCGACGGCGACGCCTCGGTCGAAGCCCTGGCCGGCGTCTCGCTCTCGGTCTCCGAGGGGGAGCTCGTCGCCGTGATGGGGCCGTCGGGCTCCGGCAAGTCCACCCTCATGAACGTGCTGGCCGGCCTCGACCGGCCCACCTCCGGCGCCGCCTGGATCGCCGGCCACGAGATCACGTCGATGGGCGACACCGCCCTCACGAAGCTCCGCCGCCGGCACATCGGCTTCGTCTTCCAGTTCTTCAACCTGCTGCCGACGCTGACGGCCGAGGAGAACATCGTCCTGCCGTCCCGGATCGCCGGCCGCCGTCCACCGCGCGCCTGGCTCGACGAGGTGATCGCCTCGGTCGGGCTCCAGGAGCGCCGCGGCCACCGCCCGGCCCAGCTCTCGGGCGGCCAGCAGCAGCGCGTCGCCGTCGCGCGCGCCCTCCTGTCCCGCCCGACGGTCATGTTCGCGGACGAGCCCACGGGCAACCTCGACTCCCGCTCCGGCGGCGAGATCCTGGAGCTGCTGCGGCGCTCGGCCGACGAGTACGGCCAGACCACCGTCATGGTGACCCACGACGCGACCGCGGCGACCATCGCCGACCGGATCGTGTTCCTCGCGGACGGCCGCATCGTCCGCACCCAGGGCCCTTCGACGCAGTCCGAGGTCCTGGACGCGCTGGCGGAGGTGACCCGATGACCTGGGTCGCCCTCAAGAGCCTTGGGGAGCGCCGCCTGCGCGCCGCGCTCACCGCCCTCGCGATCGTCCTCGGCGTGGCCATGGTCGCGGGCAGCCTCATCCTCACCGACACCATCGACCGCGCCTTCACCAACGTCTTCAGCAGCTCCTACACCCAGACCGACCTCGTGGTCCGCGGCGACGCGGTCGTGGACGACTCGTTCGCCGGGACGCCCACGGTGTCCGAGGACCTGCTGCCGCGCATCCGCGCCCTGCCGGGCGTCGAGGCCGCGGCGGGCAACCTGGTCGACTTCTCCGGCACCGGCAACGTCGCGAAGATGCTCGACCGCGACGGCGACGTCATCGGCGGCAACCAGCCGAGCTTCGGCTTCGGCGTCGACCCGTCGCAGGAGCGCTTCAACCCCATGCAGCTCACGACCGGGCACTGGGCCTCCGGCCCCGGCGAGGTGGTCGTCGACGCCGACACGGCGGTCGGCCACGACATCGCGGTGGGCGACGCCGTTCGCGTGGTCGCCGACGGCCCCGCCCGCGAGTTCACCGTCACCGGCATCGCCGGCTTCGGCGACCTCGACTCGCTCGGCGGCGCGACGATCGCCGTCTTCGACGTCCCCACCGCCCGCGCCATGCTGGGCAAGAACGGGTTCGACGCCATCCAGGTGGCGGCGGCGCCGGGGACCTCGCCCGACGAGCTCGCGGGCCGCATCGGGGCCATCCTGCCCCCCGGCGCCGAGCTTGCGACCGGCGAGGAGCAGGCCGCCCGTGACAAGGAGGTGGTCTCCGAGGGGATCAGCTTCATCCGCGGCATCCTCCTGACCTTCGGCGGCATCGCCCTGTTCGTGGGCGCGTTCGTCATCTTCAACACGCTCTCGATCACCGTGGCCCAGCGCACGCGGGAGCTCGCCACGCTGCGCACCCTCGGCGCGTCGCGCCGGCAGGTCCTGCGGTCGGTGATCGCCGAGGCCGCCGTCATCGGCGTCACGGCCTCGCTCGTCGGCCTGGGGCTCGGATTCGGCCTCGCCAGGGGCCTGACGGCGCTGTTCGACAGCGTCGGCTTCACGATGCCGCAGGGCGAGACCGTCGTCGCGACCGGCACCGTGGTCGTGTCGCTCCTCGTCGGGACGCTCATCACCCTTCTGGCGGGGATCGTGCCCGCCATCCGGGCGACGCGGGTCCCGCCGATCGCGGCCGTCAGCGAGGGTGCCGCCCCGCCCGCCGGGCGGCTGTCGCGGCTCACGCCCGCCATCGCCCTCGCGGCGATCGCCGGCGCGGGCGCGCTGCTGGCGCTCGGCGCGCTGGGCGACGGCGGCACCTCGGAGCGCCTGCTGGCGCTCGGTGGCGGCTCGCTGCTCCTGTTCACCGGCGTCGCGATGATCTCGTCGCGCCTCGTGCGCCCGATCGCCGCCCTGGTGGGTTGGCCGGTCGCGCGCCTGGGCGCCTCGGGCCGCCTCGCCCGCCAGAACGCCGTCCGCAACCCGGGCCGCACCGCGGCCACCGCCGCGGCCCTGATGGTCGGCCTCGCGCTGGTCACCTTCGTCAGCGTCGTCGGCACCGGC
>DATAGF010000215.1:0-8162 GCA_036257075.1 Miltoncostaeaceae bacterium | reverse complement strand
GACGCGGGCGCCGCTGCCCTGGCCTCGACGCTCGCGGGCGCCGGATCGGGCCGCGCCGGCAGAGTCGCCCGCGAGGGCCGTCGAGCCGCGGCTGCGACCTGGCGGGTGGTCGCCGCCGAGGCGGCCCGGCGGCGGGCGGCGGCGAATGGCGCGGCCTTGGCCCTCGTCGCGCCGGTGCGGCCGGCGGTGCTGGCTGGCGTCGCCGTGGCGGCAGTCGTCGCGGTCCGCTCGATCGCGGCGGTGGGCTGCGGCGGCGGGTCCGGGCGCACCGCGTCGGCGACGAGCGGCGCGCCGGCCGCGCCGGCCACGGCCACCGCCGCCGCGCCGGCGCCGACCTTCGCGAGCGCGCCGCCCGGCAGCTCCATGGCCATCTGGATCGCGTTGCCGGCGCGCACGGTCGCCCCGCCCAGGACCCGGTCGAGCCAGGCGAGGGCCGGGCTGGGGTCCGGCGGCCGGGCCGCGACGGTCTCGGAGGCGAGGAACGCCAGCGGTACCAGAGCGGCCAGCCACTCGCTCGACTCGCGCCGGTTGCGCAGCACCGCGCGGCAGGGCCCGCAGTGCCGGACGTGGCGCGACACCGCGCGGCGGTCGCGGGTCGACGCCGAGCCGGTCACGACGCGGTCGATCTGGAGCTGCATCCGCTCGCACTCGGCGCCCGAGGCGAGGCGGATCTCCCACGCCTGCAGGCTCGCCCTGCCCTCGAGCACCGACCGCTCGACCTTGCGGAGCGAGTAGCCCGTGATCTGGCGGATGCGCTCGTAGGTCGCGCCGCCGCTCTGCAGGATCAGGCAGATCCGCTGCGCGTCGGTGAGCCCGGCCAGGCCGTCCTGGATGAAGCGGTAGCGCTCGCGCCATTCGGCGACGGCGTCGATCGCGACGGAGTCGGCGACGCGCTCGGCGAAGGCCTCCGCCACGTCGAGCTCGGCCCCCGGGCCGTCGCGCCGGCGGGCGCGCGCCACGGCGAGCGCCTCGTGGCGGAGCACGGTGTGGAGCCAGGCCATGAAGCGCCTTGGCTCGGTCACCGGCGCGCCCGTGAGGGCGATCTCCATGCTGCGCTGGTAGGCGTCCTCGGCGTCGTGCAGGGAGCGCGTGTAGCGGGCGGCGAAACGGATCAGCCCCGGCGCCTTGCTCATCGCCAGGCAGGCGGCGGCCCGGCGCTGCTCCGCGGTGGGGGACGGTGGCGGGTGCGGGTCGCTCATGCGGAAAGGTATGAAAAGCTACCATCGGTCACCGCGCCGCTCCAGGGCTCGAGGCGAGAACTGGCCGTTCGTCGAGGGACCCCCTTCAGAGGGGCCGGTGGCTCGGGTTCCACCCCCCAGCCACAAGCCGTCCTCGCCGGAGTTCCGCTCTTTGCGGGAGAAACCGGTCCGGCCGCTAGGCTGCGGCTCGCCCATGGGCGCCCACGTGCACACCCAGGCCTTCCGCGTCGTGATGTCCGAGGTGGACGCGAGCCAGATCCACTTCACGGCCATCTACCGGTGGATGGACCGCGGCCTCTCCGAGTGGCTCGCCGAGATCGGGCGGCCCTTCACGCGGATCCTGGAGGAGGGGCCCGGGATCCCGATCGTGGACAGTCGCTGCTCGTTCCTCGGGCGCATCATGCTGGACGACGAGATCGTCCTCACGACCACCGTGGGGGGCATCGGCAGGACCTCCTTCCGCAGCCGTCACGAGTTCGCGCGCGGGCCCGAGGTCGTGGCGCGCGGGGAGCTCGTGCACGTGTGCGTGAACCGGGGCACCCGCGAGCCGGTCCCGGTCCCCGACTGGCTGCGGGAGCGGGCGAGCGCCGACGACGAGGTGACGGCCGGCGGCACCTAGACGGCGCGCTCTCGGCACGACCGCGTCTGGAGGCGTGGCGCCGCCGCGCGGGATCCTCCCCTCCTATCAGCGATCGAGGAGGACGCGTGGAGCCCTCAGAGCCGGTTCGGTACGCCTGGATCGTCCCGGGGCGCCTGGCGGTCGCAGAGCGGCCGGGACGCGGCGGCCGCAGCCACCGCCGCGCGCTGCGGCCGGCCGAGACCGCCTGGTGGCGCGCCCAGGGGGTGACGGCGGTCGTCTCGTGCATGCGCAGCCGCCACGCGCTGGCGGAGTACGCGGAAGAGGGCCTGGTCGTCCGCTGGCACCCGCTCAGGGACCCGGAGCAGGCGCGCGAGGAGCTCCCCCTGGCCCTCGCCGCGGTCGAGGAGCTCCTGGCCGCAGGCGATGGGGCGGTGCTCGTCCACTGCGACCGCGCCAACGAATGGCTGGCGGCGGTCGACGCGGCCCTGCGCCTGCGGCTCGGGCTGGCCCGCACGCCGAAGGCGGCGCTTCGCGCAGCCGAGGCCGATGGGCTGCCTGTAGGGTCCCTGGCGGCCTCGATCGTGGGCCGCCGCCGCGCGTCGGCGGCGGCGTGACCGGGATGATCGGGGTCGAGCGACATCCCTCCCGGCGCGCCGGCGCCACCCGGGGAGAGCCTGCGCATGACCCGACGACGACTGCGCCTGCGGGGCCGCCGCGCCGGAGCGGAGGCCCGGCCGACGGACCGTCCGCGGGGCGGCCTCCCCCTGGTCCTGGTCGACGGGCGGATGGCCCGGCGACGGCGCACCGGGATCGCGACCTATGTGCTCGAGCTGCGGGCCGCGATGGAGCGCAAGCCGGCCTCGGACCTGCGCATCGAGTGGGTCTTCGGGCCGCCGGGGCTCCCCCGGCGCGGGCGCCTCACATCGTTGGGCAACCTGTTCCTGGACGTCCTCTGGCTTCACGTGCTGCTGCCGTTGATCGCCTGGCGCCGGCGGGCGGCGGTGCTCCACGCGCCGGCGGCGTGGGGCCCCTGGTGGAGCCCGTGCCCCACGGTGGTGACGATGCACGACCTCGCTTGGGAGCGCGTCCCGGAGGCCTTCCCGGAGGACTTCCGCCGCTACGCGCGCCGGTCCGCGCGGCGTTCGGTGCGCCGCGCGGCCCGGGTCATCGCCGTGTCCGAGTCGACCTCGCGCGACCTGCAGGAGCTCTACCGTGTGCCGGCCGAGCGCGTGCGCGTCGTCCCGAACGGCGTGGATCCCGACACGCGGCCGCCGAGGCCGCGCGAGCCCTTCATCCTGAGCGTGGGAGTGCTGGAGGAGCGCAAGCGGATCGCCGAGCTGGCGGCCGGCCACGCCCGCTACATGGCCGCGGCGCCGGCCGACCCGCCCCCGTGCCGTCTCGTGATCGTGGGGGGCGGCGGCGGGGACGAGGCCAGGGTGCGCGCGGCGGCGGGCCCCGGCTCCGAGATCCGCGGCTTCGTGCGCCCGGAGGAGGTGCTCGACCTCTACCGGCGGGCGACGCTCTTGGTCTACCCGTCGGCGTACGAGGGCTTCGGGCTGCCGGTGGTGGAGGCGATGGCGGCGGGCTGCCCGGTGATGTGCGCGCGCAACTCGGCGCTGGTGGAGGTCGGGGGCACGGCGGCGATCTTCATCGACGACGTGACGCCCGAGGGTATTGCCGATGCCCTGGCGTCGGCGCTGGCCGACCGGGATGCGCTCGAGCGCCGCGGTGAGGCGGGCCGCGAGCAGGCGGCGCGCTACTCGTGGCCGGCCGCGGCCACGGCGACGCGCGACGTCTACCGGCAGGCGCTTCGGCGATGAGCTCCGCGGGGCGGCCCGCGCCGGCGCCGCCGCCGCTGCGCTGGCGAGCGCTGGTGGGCCACAGCTACCGCCTCGCGGCGGCGTGGGCGGCGCGCGGCCTGCGGGGCGCGGGATGGCCGGCGGCCCGGGCCGGCGTCTATCGGCTGCTCGTGCCGCTGGAGCCGTGGCGCTACCACGAGCTGGGCCGGGTGGCTGCCGAGCCCTTCCGCGACGACTGCCTGGACGTCTCCAGCCCGAAGCTGCTCGCGAGCCTCTTGCAGCACGAGGGCCGCGGGCGTTGGACGGCGATCGACCTGCTCCCGGAGGAGGTGGCGCGCTGGCGGGCGCTCGACCCGGCGCTCGATCTGCGGGTGGAGGACGCGCGGGCGCTCTCGTTCGCGGACGGCTCGTTCGACGCGATCGCCTGCGTCTCGGTCATCGAGCACGTCGAGGGGGACGGCGACGCGGCCGCGATGGCGGAGATGTGGCGGGTCCTGCGTCCGGGCGGGGCCCTCCACCTCACGACCAACGTCGCCGCACGGGCGCACGACGTGCTGAGCGAGCGCCCGGTGTACGGAGGGACGGCGGCCGCGGGCGGGCGCCACTTCTTCGAGCGGCGCTACTCAGCGGCGAGCCTGCGCGAGCGCCTCCTGGCCCTGCCCTGGGAGGTCGAGGCCGAGGAGTACGTCGTCGAGCGGCGGCCCCTGCACGAGCGCTTCTTCGCGGCGCGGCCGGTCTCGTTCCTCGCCGGCGGGCTGCTCCCGCTGGTCTGTCCGCGCAACTTCGCGCCGGTGGCGGGCCCGGGCGAGGTGGCTCCGGGGCGGCACGGGGTCGTCTTCCTGCGCCTGCGCAAGCCGGGATGAGGCGGCGCGGCGCCGCCAGGATGCGGGCCGCCGGGGCCGAAATCCCCCGGCATGGCGCCGACGCCAGTACGATCCGCCCGTGAGCGGCGCGCGACGCCACGCAACGTCGGTGACGACGAGGGCCCGGAACGCGCTCGGGACGCGCGAGGGGGCGCGGTGACGACGCGGCCGAGCCCGCGAGGGCCGGACCCGTCGAGCCCAGCGCGGCCCCTCGGTCGGGCGGACCGCAGGTCGGTGCGCCGCGACGCCCGCTTCCTGCCCCTGCTGGCCGGGCCCGCCGGGACCGCGGCGGTGCGGCGGGTGCTGTCGGTGGCGGTGCTGGTGGCCATGGACGTCACCGCCTGCTTCGCCGGGATCTACGCGGCGCTGGCCTTCAAGCTCTGGGTGCAGGGCGAGCCGGTGGACGCGGGCGCGATCTGGTCGGTGGAGCAGAAGGCACTGCCGGTGGCCGCGACGACGATGATCCTCGTCTTCGCCAAGAACCGCCTCTACGGCCCGCGCGAGCAGCGCGGGGGGGCGGCGCGGATTCTCTCCTCGGTGACGCTGGCGACGGTGATCGTGCTCGCCGTGGTGCTGATCGCCGGCTGGCGCTTCGACACCTACTACATCTTCTACTCGTCCTGGATCCTGGTGAGCGTCGCGGTGATCGCCCTCCGGGCGAGCTACGACAGCGTGACGGCGCTGGTCCTGGACGCGCTCCACTTCGAGCGGCGCGCGCTGCTGGTCGGCGCGCCGGCGCTCGTCGCGACCATCGCGGAGAGCCTCGAGCACTCGGACGCGCGCCAGGGCGTGCCCTACCGGGTCGTCGGGCGCGAGCAGCTGGTGGAGGGCCTCGGGCGGGAGGACGCCGGCGGCCAGGCGGAGCGGCTGCGGGCGGCGCTCGACCCGAGCCAGGTGGACGAGGTCATCCTCACCGGATGGTCCGGCGACGACGCCCCGGTCCTCGAGCTGCTCGAGATCTGCCGCCGCCGCGGCATCCCGGTGCGGCTCGCGCCCACGACGGCCGAGCTGCTGTCGCACGCGGTCCAGGCCGTGCCGGCGCCTGGGCTGCCGCTCTTCGAGCTGCGCCCGCCGGTGCTCGGCGGGGCGGCGTTCCTGGCCAAGCGCGCCTTCGACGTCGTGATGGCGTCGTTGATCGGCCTCGTCGCCGCGCCGGTCGTCGGCGTCGCGGCGCTGGCGATCAAGCTGGAGGATCGCGGCCCGGTCATCCACCGCAGCCGCCGGGTCGGCGTCGAGGAGTCGGTCTTCACCTGCCTGAAGCTGCGCACCATGCGCGAGGACGCCGACCGCGAGCAGCAGGGTCTGGAGGGGCTCAACGAGGCCGCCGGGCCGCTCTTCAAGATCCGCGAGGACCCCCGCGTGACCCGAGTCGGGCGCGTCCTGCGGCGCTACTCGATCGACGAGCTGCCCCAGCTGTGGAACGTCCTGCGCGGCGACATGTCGCTCGTGGGCCCGCGGCCGCTGCCGATCCGCGACTACGAGCGCCTCGACGACCTGCACCGCAAGCGGTACCTGATCCTGCCGGGCCTGACCGGCCTCTGGCAGGTGAGCGGCCGGAGCGACCTGTCGTTCGACGAGCTCGTCCGGCTCGACTTCTACTACATCGAGACGTGGTCGATCTGGCTCGACCTGACGATCATCGCCCGCACCGTCCCGGTGGTCCTCCGGCGGAAGGGCGCGTACTGACGGACCCGGACGAGCTGCTCCTGCGCTTGGGCCGCGACGGGGCGGACCCGCCGCTGCCGCCGCTGCGGATCGGCGAGCCGGCGCCCTCCGCGCGCCGGGGCCCGGCGCGGGCGGTGGTGTCCGGCGCGCGCCGCGCCGTCCTGCGCCTGATCTCGCCGTCACTCGCCGAGCTCCTCGCCCAGCTGGAGCGCGACCGGCACCGCCAGCGCGCCGAGATCGAGCGCCTGAGCCGGCGCGTGGACGCCCTGGAGCGCGAGCGGCCCGGCTGATCGGGGCGGCTCCATAGTGCGGCTGGCGTTCGTCGTCCAGCGGTACGGCGAGGAGGTGGCGGGGGGCGCCGAGGCCCTCTGCCGGGCGTCGGCGCACGCGCTGGCCGAGCGCGGCGACGAGGTGGTCGTCTACACCACCACGGCCCGGGACTACCTGCGCTGGGAGCCGCACTATCGCGAGGGCGCCGAGCGCGACGGGCCGGTGCTGGTCCGGCGCTTCCACGCCGAGCCGCCCGACCCGGTCCGGTCCGCGGCCCTCGTGCGCTCCCTGGCGCTGGGCGACGGCGGCCTCGCCGACGAGCTGGCCTGGGCGAGGGCGCAGGGGCCGGTGGCGCCGGGCCTGCTCGATGCGCTCGCAGGCGCCGGCGCCCGTCACGAGGCGGTGGCCCTCTGGACCTACCTCTACGCGACCACCCAGCTCGCAGCCGGCCTGGTGGGGGACCGCTCGGTGCTCGTCCCGCTCGCCCACGACGAGCCGATGCTGCGCTTCGCGATCACGCGCGGGGTCGTGCGCGCCGCCGCCGCGCTGGCCTTCATGACCCCCGAGGAGCGGCGCCTGGTCGACGACCTGCACGGCGTCGCCGGCCGGCCGGAGGCGATCGTGGGGGCGGGGCTCGACCCGGCCCCGCCCGGCGACGGCGCCCGCGCGCGGGCGGCCCTGCCCGGGCTGCCGGGCCGCTTCGTGCTCTACGTCGGCAGGGTCGATCCGGCCAAGGGGCTCGACGCGCTCGTCCGCGCCCACGAGGCCTACCGGCGCGCGGGCGGGCCGCTCGGCCTGGTGCTGGCCGGCCGGCCGGCGGGCGGCCTGCGCCTGCCCCGTTGGGTGGTCACGACCGGCTTCGTCGACGCGGCGGCCCGGGCCGACCTGCTCGACGCGGCCGAGGTGGTGGCGCTGCCGTCGCCCCACGAGAGCCTGTCGCTGGTCGCGCTGGAGGCCTGGCGCGCCGGCCGGCCGACGCTTGCGACGGCCCGCTCCGAGGTGCTCGCGGGCCAGAGCGCCCGCTCCGGCGGCGGGCTGCTCTACGACGACGGCCTGGGCTACGCGCGCCAGCTCGCCCGGCTGGCCTCCGACCCCGGGCTGCGCGAGATGCTGGGCGGCCGCGGGGCGCGCTTCGCCGCTGCCCAGACCTGGGACGCGTGCGCGCGGCGGTGGCGGGCGCTGCTGGCCAAGGTGCGCCGGCCGCTGGGCTGAGCGCCGCTCAGCCGGGCACGAGCCCGGTCTGGCGCTGCCACGCCCGCAGCGTCGACCAGGCGAGCACCAGGCCCGCGAACTCCCCGGCGGGCGCGACGCGGGCGAGGACCTGGCGGGGGGTCGGACGGCGCCCGCCGAACCAGGCGTCGCTCGCCACCCGGATCGTCGCCGAGTCGACGGCCGGCCGGTCGAAGTGGCCCATCAGCAGCACGAGGAAGCCGGCCGTGGCCGGCCCGACCCCGGACAGCTCCAGCAGGCGGGCGTGGACGCGCTCGCCGTCGGCGGCGGCCGAGTCGGCCTCGATCTCGGCGAGGGTGCCGTCGATCGCCGCCCGGGCGGCGGCGACGATCGAGGCCGCCCGGTAGCCGACCCGGGCCTCGGCGCGCAGCCAGTCGTCGCCGGCACGCAGCAGCCCCGCAGGCCCCGGGAAGGCGCCGTCGCGGCCGAGGGCCGCGATGCGGTTGATCGTCACCACGGCCTGCCGCCAGGTCGTGTTGGTGCCGCAGATCGACTTGACGACGTCCTCGTAGAGGGTGGGGCCGGCGAGCACCCGCCCGCCCCCGTAGGCGGCGAG
>DATAGF010000203.1:0-3509 GCA_036257075.1 Miltoncostaeaceae bacterium | reverse complement strand
CCTGGCTCGACGCGGAGGCCGAGGCCGCGCGCGTCGAGCGCTGGCAGGTCGAGGCGGCCGGCCGCACGCGCGCGCTCGAGGGCGCGGCCGAGCTGCTCGACGCCTGGCCCCGCGAGCGGCTCGCGATCGTGACCTCGGGCGGCCGCGGGCTGGCTCGCGCGCGGCTGGCGGGCGCCGGGCTTCCGGAGCCGGCGGTCCTGGTGAGCGCCGACGACGTCCGTCGCGGCAAGCCCGACCCGGAGGGCTACCTGCGGGCCGCCGAGCTCCTCGGCGCCGATCCGGCCCGCTGCCTCGTGATCGAGGACGCCCCCTCCGGGATCGCGGCCGCCCGCGCCGCTGGCGCCCGCGTCGTCGCCGTGGCCACCACCCACGAGCCGGAGGAGCTCGCCGAGGCCGACCTCGTCATCGCCTCGCTGGCTGAGCTCGCCCTCGCGCCGACGGGGACCTGAGCGCCGGTAACCTCGCGGGCATGAGCGGCCCGCCCACGACGACGGCCCTCCGGACGGTCCGCGCCACCCGCTACGCGGCGCCGCTGCGCGAGGGCGGGTCTCTGCCGGCGCTGGTCGAGGCGGACGACGACGGCCTCTACGTGGTGAAGATGCGCGGCGCCGGCCAGGGGCCGAAGGCGCTCGTCGCCGAGATCGTCGCGGGCGAGCTCGCCCGGCGCGCCGGGCTGACCGTGCCCGAGATCGTCCTCGTCGAGCTCGACGCCGCCCTCGCTCCGGCCGAGCCTGACCAGGAGATCCAGGACCTCCTGCGCGCCAGCATCGGCCTCAACGCCGGCCTCGACTTCCTCCCCGGCGCCCTGGCCTTCGACCCCGGCGCGCCGCCGCCCGTGGACCCCGCGTTCGCGGCGTCCGTCGTCTGGGTCGACGCCCTGCTGACCAACGTCGACCGCACCCCCCGCAACCCGAACCTGCTCGAGTGGCACAGGCGGCTCTGGCTCATCGACCACGGCGCCGCCCTCTACCAGCACCACTTCACCTGGGACCTCGCGCCACGCGCCGGCGACCCCTTCCCGGCCATCGCCGAGCACGTCCTCCTGCCATTTGCTTGCTCAATCAACGACGTCGACGACGCGCTGGCCGAGGCGCTGGGCGGCGACGCGGTCGAGGAGGTCGTCGCCCTCGTGCCGGACGGCTGGCTCGTCGAGCAGGCCGAGGACGCCGACCCGGACGACCGGCGCCGCGCGTACGTCGACTACCTGACCCGCCGGCTCGCGCATCCGCGGGCCTTCGCGGAGGAGGCCGAGCGTGCCCGCGCGGCCTGAGGGCGCCTTCCAGTACGCGGTGCTGCGGGTCGTCCCGGACGTGGACCGGGGGGAGCGCCTGAACGCGGGCGTCGTGCTCTTCGCCCGGACGCTCGACTTCCTCGGCGCCCGGGTCGGGCTCGACGAGCGGCGGCTCCTGGCCCTGTGGCCGGACGCCGACGCGGCCGCGGTCGCCCGCCACCTCGAGGGCCTGGCGCGGGTCGCGGCCGGCGACCCGGCCGGCGGGCCGATCGCCGCGCTGCCGCCGTCGCAGCGCTTCCACTGGCTGGTTTCGCCGTCGAGCACCGCCGTGCAGCCGTCCGAGGTCCACACCGGCCTCTGCGACGATCCGGCCGCCGCGCTCGAGCGTCTCTACGCGCGGCTCGTCGGCTAGGCTCCGCGGCCTGTCCTCGGTGACGGCGTAGTAGTCGTCGCTGAAAGATCGCGGCGAGCCCCTGGGAGGAGCGTCCTCGTCATCGGCATGTGCATCCTCGCCATCTTCGCGCTGGCCGCCCGCTGGGACGTGGCCCAGGCCGACCTGAGCGGGACGGTCTCGGGGTCATGAGCGAAACGCCGTCGGCGGGCGGCACGCCCGCGAAGCTGCCGGCCAAGCTGTTCGGCCGCGAGCTGCGGCGCCTCCAGCGGGAACTCGTGCTGATGCAGGAGTACATCAGGGCCCACGGCCTCAAGGTGGTGGTCATCTTCGAGGGCCGGGACGCCGCCGGCAAGGGCGGCGTGATCCGCCGCATCTACGAGCGCGTGAACCCCCGCTCCTGCCGGGTCGTGGCGCTCGGGACGCCCACCGAGCGCGAGAAGACCCAGTGGTACTTCCAGCGCTACGTGACCCACCTGCCGGCGGCGGGCGAGATCGTCCTGTTCGACCGCTCCTGGTACAACCGCGCAGGGGTGGAGCGGGTCATGGGGTTCTGCACCGAGCACGAGTACCAGGAGTTCATGCGTACCTGCCCGGAGTTCGAGCGCATGCTCGTGCGCTCGGGGATCACACTCATCAAGTACTGGTTCTCGGTGAGCGACGAGGAGCAGGAGCGCCGCTTCCAGGCGCGCATCGAGGACCCGATGCGGCGCTGGAAGCTCAGCCCGATGGACCTGGAGGCGCGCGAGCGCTGGGTCGACTACTCCCGCGCCAAGGACGACATGTTCAAGTACACCGACATCAAGCAGGCGCCGTGGTACGTCGTGAACGCCGATGACAAGCGGCGCGCGCGGCTCAACTGCATCGCGCACCTGCTGTCGAAGATTCCCTACGACGACCTCACGCCTCCCCCGATCGAGCTGCCGCCGCGCCGGCCCGACGCGGGCTACGTGCGGCCGCCGCTGAGCGACCAGACCTTCATCCCCGAGGTCTACTGAGGGCCGAGTGGGCCTCGCGCCCGACCAGCGGGCCTTCCTCGAGGCGCACCGCTCCGCGGCGATGGTGACCCTGCGTCGGGACGGCACGCCCCACGCCGTCCAGGTGGGCGTCGCCGTGGTCGACGGCGCGCTGTGGAGCAGCGGCACCGCGGGCCGGGCCCGCACCCGCCACCTGCGCCGCGACCCGCGCGCGACGCTCTTCGTGTTCGACGGGAGGCGGAGCTACCTCACCCTGGAGGCCGTCGTCACCATCCTCGACGGCCCAGACGCCGCGGAGCAGAACCTCCGCCTCTTCCAGGTCATGCAGGGCCGCTCCGGCTCCGACCCGCTGGCGTGGTACGGCGGCGAGCTGTCCCCGTCCGAGTTCCTCAAGGCGATGGAGGCGGAGGGCCGGCTGATCTACGAGTTCGAGGTCGTCAGGGCCTACGGCTGGCTCCCGTCCTCGTAGGCGCTGTGCCGAGGTCGCGCCCGGCGCGGTGGACACCGGGGCGCGGCGCCGGTAGAGAGCGCCGGTGCGCACCGTCCCCCGCGCCGGGCTCGGCCTCCTGACGGCCGCCGCGGCCGCCGCCGTCCTCGGCGCGGCCGCCGCGCCGGCGGGCGCGCAGGCGACGCCCGCGCCCGTGGGGACGCCGGTGCTCGGCCCGTCGCTCCTCGGCCCTTTCCAGATCGAGGCGTGGTACGCCGCGACCGGGATCCGGTCCCGCAGCCCGACGCCGGTCGGGCGCATCGCCCGGCTCTTCGTGGAGGAGGGCCACGCCCAGGGCGTGCGCGGCGACATCGCCTTCGCCCAGGCGATGCTCGAGACCGGCTACCTGCGCTACGGCGGCCAGGTGCTGCCCGCCGACCACAACTTCGGCGGCATCGGCGCCTGCGACTCCTGTGACCGTGG
>DATAGF010000202.1:0-4001 GCA_036257075.1 Miltoncostaeaceae bacterium | reverse complement strand
CCTCAGCGACCTGGGCGCCGGCCTGGTCGGCGGCCTCGGCGTGGCGCCGGGCGCCAACATCGGCTCTGAGGCCGCCCTGTTCGAGCCGACCCACGGCAGCGCGCCCAAGTACGCCGGCATGAACAAGGTGAACCCGATCGCCATGATGCTGTCGGGCGTGATGATGCTCCGGCACCTGAAGGAGGGCGAGGCGGCCGACCGGATGGAGGGGGCGATCGCCGACATCATCCGCGAGGGCGAGAGCGTGACCTACGACATGAAGCCCCACCGCGACGACCCCACGGCCGTCGGGACGTCGGAGGTCGCCGACGCGATCATCGAGAAGCTGAAGGTCGCTGCGTGACGGCGCCCCTGCGGGTCGCCGTCACCGGCGCCGCGGGGCAGATCGGTTACTCCATCCTCCCTCGCATTGCGGCGGGGGAGGCGTTCGGCAAGGACCAGCCGGTCGTCCTGCAGCTCCTTGAGATCCCCGCCGAGGGGCCGCAGAACGCCCTGCGCGGGGTGGCGATGGAGCTCGACGACTGCGCCTTCCCGCTGCTCCAGGACATGGTGCTGACCGACGACCCGCGCGTGGCCTTCGCGGATGCGGACTGGTGCATCCTCGTGGGCGCCAAGCCCCGGGGCCCGGGCATGGAGCGCGCCGACCTGCTCAAGGACAACGGCGCCATCTTCATCGAGCAGGGCAGGGCGATCGACGAGGTCGCCTCGGACGAGGCCCGCGTCGTCGTGGTCGGCAACCCCTGCAACACCAACTGCATGATCGCCGCCTCCCAGGCCAGCCGGCTCGGCCCCGAGCGCTTCACCGCCATGACCCGCCTCGACCAGAACCGGGCCCGCACCCAGCTCGCCCAGAAGGCGGGTGTCCCGATCACCGAGGTCGAGGACATCATCATCTTCGGCAACCACTCGCCCACGATGTTCGCCGACTTCACCAACGCCCGGATCGGCGGCCGCCCGGCCCGCGAGGTGATCGGCGACGACGCCTGGCTCGAGCGCGAGTTCCTGTCCACC
Source organism: Miltoncostaeaceae bacterium (assembly GCA_036257075.1). Taxonomy (GTDB): domain Bacteria; phylum Actinomycetota; class Thermoleophilia; order Miltoncostaeales; family Miltoncostaeaceae; genus DATAGF01. Next base: position 2,990 of record DATAGF010000202.1, on the reverse strand, counting down.
GTGGGCAAGCGCGGCGCGGCCATCATCGACGCCCGGGGGCTCTCCTCGGCAGCCTCGGCGGCCAGCGCGGCGATCGACCACGTGCGGTCGCTGAACACCCCCGGCGACACGATCCACTCGGTCGCCGTGCGCTCAGACGGCGCCTACGGCTTCGACGAGGGCGTCTGGGCCTCGGTGCCGGTTCGGACGACGGCGCCCGGCACCTACGAGGTGGTGCGCGAGGGCTTCGAGCACGACGACTTCGCGCGGGGCAAGATCGCCGCGACCAACGCCGAGCTGGTCGAGGAGCGCGAGACCGTGAAGGAGATGCTCGGCTGATACGGGCGGCGGGCGGGCCCGCGCTGCGGGCCCCCCCGGCCGCGCTCGGGCTTGCGCGAGACAGACCTGTCTGTTTCGCTCTCGCCGTGCCCTCGGAGACCGCGTCACCCGCGCCCCGGACCAGGATCCTCGACGCCGCGTCGGAGGCGTTCTACCGCCAAGGGATCGCGGCCGTCGGCGTCGACGCGATCGTCGCCGACGCAGGGGTCGCCAAGTCGACGCTCTACCGCCACTTCCCCTCCAAGGACGACCTGATCGTGGCCTTCCTGCGCCGGCGCGACGAGCGCTGGCGGGCGTGGCTGCGCGCTGAGGTCGAGCGCCTGAGCCCGGATCCGGCCGAGCGCCCGCTGGCCGTCTTCGACGCGCTCGGCGGGTGGTTCGCTTCGGACGGCTTCCGGGGCTGCGCTTTCATCAACGCCGCGGCCGAGATCGCCGACCCCGTCCATCCGGCGCGGGCCGCCGTGCAGGAGCACAAGCGGCTGTGCGGCGAGTACCTCGCCGAGCTGCTGCGCGACGCCGGGCGGCCGGGGGCGGTGGACGAGGCGGCGGCTCTCCTGCTGCTGATGGAGGGCGCGATGGTCTCGGCGCTCATCGAGCGCCATCCGGGGCCGGCCGCCCGGGCACGGGCCGCCGCGGCGGCCATCCTCGACCACCCTCGTCCTCGGGAGGACCGATGAGCGAGCGCATCCCCGGGTTCCGGCTCGGGATCTACGTCTTCAAGGACGCCGAGATCGTCGACTTCGCCGCGCCCCACGGGGTGTTCTCGGTGGCGCGGCGCTTCGACCCAGAGCTCGACGCGTTCCTGATCGCCGACTCCGCCCGGCCGGTCCAGGCCCAGGCCGGCTTCACGGTGCTGCCGAACTACAGCTTCTCCGACCGCCCGGCCATGGACGCCTTCCTGATCCCGGGCGGCTTCGGCACCCGGCAGGAGATGCACAACGGGCGCCTCCACGAGTTCATCGCCGACCTTCCCGAGTCCACCCTGTTGACCAGCGTCTGCACCGGCTCGTGGGTCTACGGCGTGATGGGCCTCCTCGACGGGCTGCCCGCGACCAACCGCAAGGAGCCGGATCGGGTCGAGTCGGGACCGAACGGCAAGGTGCCGATCGACCGCCTCGCCGAGATCGCGCCGGCCTGCCGTATCAGCCGGGCGCGGGTGGTCGACGCGGGCCGCGTCGTCACGGCGGGGGGCATCGCCTCGGGGATGGAGATGGGCTTCCACCTGCTCCGGCGCGCCGGCTACCCCGACGACCTCATCGCCGAGGTCGCGCGGGTCATGGAGTACTCGGCCGCCTGGGAGCTCTACCGCGACGACGTGGAGGCCGCGGTCCCCGCGGAGGCCTAGGGAGGCGGCGGCCCGCCGCCGTCCCGCCGGAGGCGCCGGCGCACCAGCCGGCCGACGACAAGGGCGATCACCGCGCCGGCCACGGTCGAGAGGAAGATCACCCAGATCAGGGAGATCCGCGCCGAGAAGAACACGAAGGAGACGCTGACCGAGTCGCTGTTCTGGACGATGAAGATGATCAGCAGGATCACGGCGAGCACCAGCACGCCGACCAGCGCGATGCGCCGGGCCTGCCGCTCGTCGAGGTCGTCGGGGCCGCGGCGTCGCGAGGGGCCGCCGGTCACCGCGGCGCCCCGCTCGCAGCGGGTACCCTTTGGGTCCCGCCCTCGAGAGGAGCGACATGTCCGACGAGAACGTGCACAGGGTCCAGGTCCACCTTACGCGCGAGAATCCGCCGGTGCGGCAGGCCCACCTCCTCTGCACAGGCGAGGTGGTCACGTTCGGGACGCCCGGCTGGCAGGGCGAGCACTACGGCTTCCCGCCCGGCACCGCCGAGGACAACCCGGGGACGCTCGACTTCCTGGTCGCCTCCGTCGGCGGCTGCCTCATCGGCACGCTCGGCGGGGCGCTCAAGGCGCGCGGCATCGACGGCAGCGGCGGCCGCCTGACGGCCGACGCCACCGGGGAGGTCGTGGTCGACCCCGACGGCGTCCTCCGGCTGCGCCGCATCGACATCGTCTACCACCTCGTGGCGGATGAGGAGCAGCGCGCGGCCGCCGAGCGCGCCCACGCCTTCCATGCCGCCCACTGCCCGAACGCACGGTCGGTGGCCGCCGCCATCGAGATCGTCACGGAGCTCGAGCTCACGCCCGCGACGCAGGCCGCCCCCGCGAGCTGACGCGAGCGGTCAGGCTGCGGCGGCCGGGGCGGCGGCGCGGAAGACGGCTCCCAGACGCGCCATGCCTTCGTCGATCTCGGCGGGGCTGACGCCGCTGTAGGCGAGCCGCAGCGTACGCTCGCCGCCCTCGATGACGCAGTCCGAGCCGCGCACATAGAGCACGCCGGCCGCCTCCGCGTCGGCGAAGAGGGCGTCCGCCGACACCCCCTCGGGGAGGGTGAGCCAGCAGAAGAAGCCCCCGGCGGGCGGGACGCAGCGGGTGCCCTCGGGCATGTGGCGCATGCCGGCCATCATGGCGTCCCGTCGCTCGCGCATGAGCGCGGTGACGCGCTCGATGTTCCCCGGCAGGTGGCCGCCGGTGACGAGCCTGTGGATGGCCGCCTCGGCCAGCAGGGCCGGCGAGATGTAGGTGCGCGACGCCGCGGCGGCGAGCCGCCCCGCCAGCTCGGGAGGCGCGACCAGGTAGCCGACCCGCAGGCCTGGCGCGAC
>DATAGF010000186.1:0-7059 GCA_036257075.1 Miltoncostaeaceae bacterium | reverse complement strand
GCGGCCGGTGTTCCAGGAGGCGGCGTTGCGGCCGTGCAGGCGCAGGTAGGCGAGGCCGGGGCTGGTGACCTCGACGATCGGCGGCATGACGTTCTTCGCGTCGATCCGCGGGGCGTCGACCACCACCCAGGAGGCGTCGTGGCCGCCGAGCAGGTCGGCGGCCGCCTCGCGCTCACCCGGCTCGGCCCAGGAGCGGTGGCGGAACTCGACCGCCGCCCGGGCCGGCCGCAGGCGCTCCAGGATGCGGGCGAGCTCGTCCCGCTGGCGGGCGCCGGAAACCACGTAGGGCGGGAGCTGGACCAGGATCGCCCCGAGCTTGTCCCCAAGTGGGCCGACGGCCTCCAGCAGTGAGTCGATGATCGCGTCGCGCAGCTCCCGGCTGGGGCGGCGGATGCGGCCCTTGGCGTCGTACGAGGCGGGCAGGTCGCGCAGCGGCGGGGGCAGGCGGCCGGGCTCGGACGGGTGCCCGGAGATGAGCTGGTGGGCCTTGACGTGGAAGCGGAAGTCGTCGGGGGTGCGCTCGGCCCAGGACGCGGTCGTCTCGACCGTGGGCAGCGCGTAGAAGCTCGAGTTGACCTCGACCATCGGGAAGCGGTCGGCGTAGTAGCGCAGCCGGGCCTCCGGGTCGCCCTTGACGTCGTCCGGGTACCAGCCCGCCTTGATGAACTCGGGGTCGGTCCACGAGGCCGTCCCCACGCGGACCCGGTCCGGGCCCGGGGCGGTCATCTCAGCCGGCGCAGCTCGTCGTCGAGCCGGCGCGCCTCCTCGGCGGTGGGCGGCGGCGGGGCGGGCGCCGTCGACGCCGGCCTGCGGCGCGACCAGGTCCAGGCGAGGACCCCGGCGGCCACGATCCCCGCCAGCACCGCCAGCCCCGGGACGAGCCAGGCGATCAGGTCGAAGCCCGACTTGGAGGGGGTCGCGAGGACGCCCTCGCCGAACTCGGCGACCAGGCCGTCGATGATGCGCTGCTTGTCCCAGCCGCGGTCGATGCGCTGGGCGATGTACTGCTTCATGTCGCTGGCCGCCGGCGAGCTGGAGACGTCCAGGGGCGTGTTGCAGGTCGGGCAGCGGACCTCGCGGGCGACCTCGTTGACCGTCAGGGCGCCGGCCGTGGCCGGGACCACGGCCAGGAGCAGGAGCGCGAGGATGGCGGCGGCGCGCCTCACAGCTGGTCGATCGCGGTCGTGAGCTGGGCGGGGTCGGTCACCTCGCCGACCACCTTGAGCGCGATCCGGCCGTCGGGGTCGATGACGAACGTCTCGGGGAGCCCGGTGAGCTGGTAGTCGCGGTACGCCGCGTCGCCGGCCTCGCGCAGGGACGCGTAGGAGATGCCGAAGTCGCGGGCGAAGGCCAGCGCCTTCTCGCTGAGGTCCTGCACGTCGAGCCCGAGGACGACCACCGGCGCGTCCCCGCTCCGGTAGCGGCGGGCGACCTCGTTGAGGATCGGCGCCTCGCGCTCGCAGGGCTCGCACCAGGAGGCCCAGAAGTTCAGGACCACCGTGCGTCCCTTCAGGTCGTCCAGCGAGACGTCGCTCCCGACCGGCCCGATGCCGTCGGCGGCCAGCAGCACCGGGGCGGTGAACGCCGGCGCGTCGGGGCGCTCGCCCTCGTCGAGGGCGTCCTGGATCGAGGTGCCGACGTCGCGGTTCACGAGGCCGATCACGAGCAGCGCGATCACCGCCGCCACGACGACCCCGCCCGCGATCGCGGCGATCGTGCGCCGCCGGTCCCAGCGCCCGCGGCGGGCGGGGACGGCCCCCTCCTCGGTCTGCGCCACCACGCCCTCAGCGTAGCGGTTCGGCCGTCCCGTCCCCCTCCGGGTCGGGCGAGCCCTCCTCGCGCTCCTCGCGCTCCCCGCGCCGGGCGATCGAGTCCTCGAAGCGCTGGATGACCCAGTCGGGGACGCGCCCCTCGGGCGGCGGCTCGGCCTCGTCGTCCGGCTCGGGCTGGGGCTCGCCCGGCGGCCGCTCGGCCTCCGCCTCGGCCTGCGCCTCGCCCTCGGGGCGCTCCACCTCGGGCGGCCGGGCGGTCGCCGCCGCCTTCGCCGCCCGCAGCAGGTCGTCCCCCTCGGCCTCCGGCCGCACCTCGCTCAGCACCTCGTCGCCGAGCATCACCTTGATCCGCCAGGACCGCGCCCCGCCGCCGTGGATGACCTCCAGGCGCGAGCGCTCGAGCTCGGCGGCCGCCCGCGCGTCGGCCTCGGAGCGGTGCTCGGAGATCACCGTGCGCTGGGCGACGGCCTGCCCGGAGACCCCCTCGACCACGACCTCGTATCGCCTGCGGAACTTCACGGAACGGCCTTCGACCTCGGCGCGCGCGACCCTTCCCGCAGCCCTCGCCCTCAGCCCAGCAGATCCCGGACCGCGTCGGCCGGGTCCTCTGCTCGCATGAGGGCCTCGCCCACCAGGATCGCGTCGATCCCGGCGTCCTCCAGATCGGCCACGTGGCCGCGCTCGGTGATCCCCGACTCGGCGACCACCACGGTCCCGGCGGGCACGTCGGCCAGCAGGCGGAAGGTCGTGCCGAGGTCGACCTCGAGGCTTTGCAGGTCGCGGTTGTTGATGCCGATCACCTCCGCGCCCGCCTCGACGGCGACCTCCACCTCGTCCTCGTCGTGCACCTCGACCAGGCTGTCCATGCCGAGGCTCGAGGCCGCCGCCATCAGCTCGGCGAGGCGCTCGGGCCCGAGCGCGGCCACGATCAGGAGCACGGCGTCCGCCCCCGCCGCCCGGGCCTCGAGCACCTGGTAGGGGTCGATGAGGAAGTCCTTGCGCAGCAGGGGCAGGTCGCAGGCCTCCCGGGCCGCGGCCAGGTCGTCGAGGCTCCCGCCGAAGTGGGCCTGCTCGGTCAGCACCGAGACCGCGCGGGCGCCCGCGGCCTCGTAGGCCGCGACGATCTCGGCCACGCTCGCGCCCGGGCGGATCGGGCCCTTGGAGGGGCTCGCGCGCTTCATCTCGGCGATCAGCGAGATGCCCTCGTCGATCAGGGCCTCGGAGAAGGGGCGGCCGCGGCGGGCGGGGCCGAGGCGCGCCTCGAGGTCCGCCGCGGGCGTCGCGCGCTTGCGGCGCGACAGGTCGGCCTGGGTGCGCTCCACGACGCTCTCGAGGAAGGTGCCCACGCGAGGCGAGTCTACGCGCCGCCCAGGCGGCGGGTCGTGGCGACGAAGGCGTCGAGGCGCTCCCGCGCGGCGCCGCTGTCGATGCTCTCGGCGGCGGCCGGAACGGCCCGTTCGAGGTCCGGCTGCGCCCCCGCGAGCCAGAGCGCGGCGGCGGCGTTGAGCACGACGACGTCGCGCGCCGGCCCGGCCGCGCCGCCGAGCACCCGGCGCAGGATCTCGGCGTTGCCCGCCGGGTCGGCGCCGGCGATGTCGCCGTCGCGGGGGGGCGCGAACCCGAGGTCGGCCGGGTCCACCGCCGCCGTCGTCACCCGCGGGCCGTCCACGTGGACCACGTCGGTGACCGCCCCTGTCGACATCTCGTCCATCCCGTCGCGGCCGCGGACGAGCATGGCGCGCTCGCAGCCGAGTTCGGCGAGCGCCCGCGCCATCCGCTCGAGGTAGGCCGCGTCGCTGACGCCGAGCAGCTGGCGGGGGGCGCCCGCCGGGTTGGTGAGCGGGCCCAGGAGGTTGAAGATCGTCCGCACCCCGAGCGCCCGCCGCACCGGGACGATGTGGCGGAACGACGGGTGGTGGGCGGGCGCGAACATGAAGCCGAGGCCAGTCTCCTCGAGGCAGCGCCCCACGGCGTCGGGGTCGAGGTCGATGCGGGCGCCGAGAGCCTCGAGCACGTCGGCGCTGCCGCAGCGCGAGGTCGCCGAGCGGTTGCCGTGCTTGGCGACCGACACGCCCGCCCCCGCCACGACGAAGGTCGCCGTCGTCGAGATGTTGAACGTCGAGCGGCCCCCGCCGGTGCCGCAGGTGTCGATGAAGGGCCCGTCGGGAGGCCGCACCCGCTCGGCGCGCGCCCGGATGGTGGACGCCAGCCCCGCCAGCTCGGCGGCCGTCTCGCCCTTAGCGCGCAGCGCGATGAGAAAGCCGGCCGTCTGTGCGTCACCAGCCTCGCCGGACATCACCGCCTCGAGCGCCGCGGCGGCGCCCTCGCGCCCGAGGTCCTCGCCGGCGAGCAGCCGGTCGATGGCGTCGGAGATCACCTGGGAGGGCATGGGCGTCCGGCGATCGCGGGCGGGGGCGCGGTCAGGCCGCGAGCGAGAGGAAGTTCGAGAGCAGCGCCTTCCCCGAGCCGGTGAGGATCGACTCCGGGTGGAACTGCACGCCCTCGACCGGCATCGACCTGTGGCGCACCCCCATGACGACGTCGCCGTCGCACCAGGCCGTCAGCTCGAGCTCGGGGGCGAGCTCGGGGTCGATCACGAGCGAGTGGTAGCGGGTGGCGACCATGGGGCTCGCCAGGCCCGCGAACACCGTGCGGCCGTCGTGCTCGATCGCGCTGGTCTTGCCGTGGACGGGCTCGCGGCCCCGGACCACGCGCGCGCCGAACGCCTGGCCGATGGCCTGGTGGCCGAGGCAGACGCCGAGGATGGGGACCTCGCCCGCGAGCTCGCGGATGGCGTCGACGGAGATGCCGGCCTGGTCGGGGGTCTTGGGCCCCGGGGAGATCACGAGGTGGGTCGGGCGGAGGGCCCGCACCCCGGCCACGTCGACGGCGTCGTGGCGGCGCACCTCGACCTCGGCCCCCAGCTCGCCCAGGTACTGGACCAGGTTGTAGGTGAAGCTGTCGTAGTTGTCGATCAACGCGACCCGGGGGGGGCTCACACCCACCTCCTCGGCCTCGCCGCCTCTCGGCGGGCGGCGGTCCTCGTCGGGGCCGTCACCAGTCCTCCTGGGCTGCCGCGACCTCGATGGCACGGAAGAGCGCCGCCGCCTTGTTCTGGCTCTCCTCGTACTCGGTGGCCGGGACCGAGTCGGCGACGATGCCGGCCCCCGCCTGCACGTGGGCCACGCCGTCGCGGCAGGCGATCGTGCGGATGGTGATGCAGGTGTCGAGGCTGCCGTCCCATCCGAGCCAGCCGACGGCGCCGCCGTAGGGGCCGCGCTTGGTCGGCTCCAGCTCGTCGATGATCTCCATGGCCCGCACCTTGGGCGCCCCCGACAGGGTGCCGGCGGGGAAGGTCGCCCGCAGCGCGTCCGAGGCCCGCCTGCCACCGGCGAGGCGACCCACCACCGAGCTCTCGATGTGCATGACGTGGCTGTAGCGGCGCACGTCCATGAGCTCGTCCACCCGCACCGTCCCGATCTCCGACACCCGCCCGAGGTCGTTGCGCCCCAGGTCCACCAGCATGACGTGCTCGGCGCGCTCCTTCGGGTCGGCGAGCAGCTCCTCGCCCAGGCGCTGGTCCTCGGCCTCGTCGGAGCTGCGCGGGCGGCTGCCGGCGATCGGGTGCATCTCCACCCGCCCGTCGGACACCTTCACGAGCATCTCGGGCGACGACCCGACCAGCGTCACGTCGTCGGTCTCGAGGAAGAACATGTAGGGCGAGGGGTTGACCGTGCGCAGGCCGCGGTAGACGGCGAAGGGATCGAGCCCCATCGGCGCCGAGAAGCGCTGCGAGGGCACGACCTGGAAGGCGTCGCCGGCGAAGATGTACTCGCGCGCCCGCTGCACGCCGGCCTCGTAGGCCTCGCGCGTCAGGTTGCTGGTGACCGGGCCGAGGGCGGGGTCCTCCTCACGCTCGGGCGGGCGGGGCACGGGCCCCGACAGGCGCGAGCGCATCTCGGCGACGGTCGCCACCGTCCGCCAGTAGGCCGCCTCGGGGTCGTCGTCGCCCAGGGGGCAGGGCGCCACGATCGTGAGCGAGCGGCGCATGTGGTCGAACACCACCACCGGCCCGGTGATCATGGCCACGAGGTCCGGGATGCCGAGGTCGTCGGGCGGCGCGGCCGGCAGGCGCTCGACGGTGCGCACGAGGTCGTAGCCGAAGAAGCCCACCGCGCCGCCCCAGAAGGTCAGCGGCTCGGCCGGCGGCGCCATGCCGACCCGGTCGACCGCGTCCTCGACGGCCCCGAAGGGGTCGGAGGCGTCGAGCCGGCGGACCTCGCCGCCGGCCCCGGTCTGCAGCAGCTCGCCGGCCACCCCCCGGATCACCGCCTGAGGGCGGACGCCGATCATCGAGTAGCGCCCCAGGCGGCCCTGCTCCACCGACTCGAGGAGGAACGCCGGGCCGCGGTCGCGCAGCTTGAGGAAGGCGCTGACGGGCGTCTCGCAGTCCGCGATGTAGGTGTGAACCAGGGGCACCTGGCCGTGCCGGCCGCCCATGGCGCGCACGGCCTCGACGCCGGGGGTGACGTCGAGCCGCGAGCCGCGCCGCGGGGGCACCTCGAGGCGCAGACGGGTCATCCCGTCCGCCGAGTCTCCGCGCCGCCGAGGGCGCGGTGAGGACGAGGCGGGGTCATGCGGCCCGCCGAGTCCCCGCGCCGCCAAGAGCGCGGTGAGGACGAGGCGGGCTCATTTCCGCCGCGACGCGAGCTCGCGCGCCACCTCGTCGAGGCCGACGCCGCTCGCGCGCCAGAGCACGGCCAGGTGGTAGAGGAGGTCGGCGCTCTCGGAGACGACCTGGTCGCGCTCGCCGCCCTTCGCCGCCAGGACGACCTCGGTGGCCTCCTCCCCCACCTTCTTGCAGACGTGGTCCATCCCGCGCTCGAGCAGGCGGGCGGTGTAGGACGCCTCGGGGTTGGCCGCCTCGGCCCGGTCGGCGATCGTGCGCTCGAGGTCGGCCAGGGCCGCGAATGGCGCCGGGACCTCGCCGTCGGTGAGGGGCTCGTGGAAGCAGGTGGGCGCGCCCGTGTGGCAGGCGACCCCGGTCTGGTCGACCAGGACGAGTAGCGCGTCCGCGTCGCAGTCCAACACCACCGCGCGAACGGCCTGGGTGTTGCCGCTGGTCGCGCCCTTGCGCCACAGCTCTCGGCGGGAGCGGCTCCAGAACCAGGTCTCGCCGGTCTCGAGCGTCCGCTCGAGCGACTCGCGGCTCATCCAGGCCTGGGTCAGCACGCGGCCGTCGCCGGCGTCCTGCACGACCGCCGGCACCAGCCCGTCGGCCCCGAAG
>DATAGF010000173.1:0-3166 GCA_036257075.1 Miltoncostaeaceae bacterium | reverse complement strand
CCACCAGTTGCGCCGGGGCGACGCGGGCAGGGTCGAACGCGACCGTCGCCGTCTCTGTGGCGACGTTGACCGAGGCCTCGACGCCGTCCAGCTCGTTGAGGCTCCGCTCGACGCGCGCCGCGCACGAGGCGCAGGTCATGCCCTCGATCGGCAGATCGAGCCGCTCGGACAACGGCGCGTCCTTCGTCATGTCCCCTCGTCGTGCCATACTCTCCCCCAGTATGTCAGAGGCGACCAGCGGGATCCCCGGCTACTCGGCGGCGGGCGCGAAGGGCGACGTCCTCAGGCGCCTGCGGCGGATCGAGGGGCAGGTGCGCGGGATCGCCGGGATGGTGGAGGACGAGCGCTACTGCATCGACGTGCTGCAGCAGATCAGCGCCGCCCAGGCCGCGCTCGACAAGGTGGCCCTGGCGCTGGTGGACGACCACACCCGCCACTGCGTCCTCGGGGCCGACCCCGAAAATCAGGAGGAGAAGCGCGAGGAGCTCATGGCCGCGCTCGCGCGGCTCGTCGGGCGCCGCTAGCCCCGGCGGTCAGCGCGCTGGGGCGAGCACCCCGCTGAGCCAGCCGCGGACCGCCCCGGCCACCGCGCCGAGGTCCGATCGCAGGCCATGGTCGCCGGCGACGCGGACCACCTCGCGCCGGGGCCCGGGAGGCGGCATGCCGAACGGGTCGCGGTCCCCCTGCACGACGAGCGTCGGGACGGTCACGGCGTCGAGCTCGTCGAGGCGGCTGCGCGGCGGCGCGCCGGCGCGCCGGGGCGGCTCGAGCGGGAAGGCGAGGCAGAGCACGGCGACCGCGCCGACCGCCTCGGCGGTGCGGCAGGCGACCCGGGCGCCCAGCGACCGGCCCCCCACGATCAGCGGCAGCCCGGCGAGCTCGTCGTCGCCCAAGCGCCCGAGGACGGCGGTCCAGGCGGCGTCGAGCTGGCGGGCCGGGGCGGGCGAGCGCCGCCCTGCGACGCGGTAGGGCTGCTCGATCAGGGCGACCGCCAGGCCCTCCTCGCTCGCGACGTCCGCCGCCGCGACGATGTCGCGGGACTCCACCCCCCCGCCTCCCGCGCCGTGACCGAGGACGAGCGCGCCCCGCGCCGCGCCGGCCGGGCGCAGATGCGCCCTGGCCGGCCCGTGCGGGGTCTCGATGTCGATGGCGCCCGTCGGCATCAGCTCTTCGTGCGGTAGAGGCGCGCCGTCAGGGGCGCGAAGATGGCGGTGAGCACGACGGCCTCGATCAGGACCAGCCCGATGTCGCCGCCGGACGGATCGCCGTCCATCAGCCCCCGCGCGGCCGTGATGACGTGGGAGATGGGGTTGATGTCCACGATCGTCTCCAGCCAGCCGGGCAGCGTGCTCGGCGGGACGAAGCCGTTGCTCACGAAGACCAGCGGGAACAGCGCCATGAATCCGGCGTTCATCACCGCGTTCGGCGCCCGCAGCAGCAGGCCGAGGGTCGTGAAGACCCACGACAGGCCGAAGGCGAAGGCGACGACGACCAGCATCGCCCCGACCACCCCCTCGGCGCCGCCGTCGGGCCGGTAGCCCAGGGCGAGCCCGACCGCCACCACGACGGCCCCGGCGACGAGGTAGCGGACGGCGTCGCCGAGCACCGCGCCCGCGAGCGGCGCGGGGCGCCAGATCGGCAGCGACCGGAAGCGGTCCACGACGCCCTTGGTCATGTCGGTGTTGAGCGCGACGCCCGAGTAGACGGTCGTGAACAGCACCGACATGGCGAGGATCCCGGGCAGGATGAACTGGAGGTACGCGTCGGTCGAGCCCGAGATCGCGCCGCCGTAGACGTAGGTGAACAGCAGCGTGAACAGCACCGGCGTGAGGGTCACGTCGATGAGCTGCTCGGGGACGTGCTTGATCTTCAGCATCCCCCGCCAGCCGAAGGTGAGGGCGGCCCGGGCCGCGCTCGGGCGCGGCGGCCGCGGCCCGTCGAGCAGCGCCGTCTCGAGCGCCGCCGCCTCCTGCGGTGGCGCGGGCGCCGTGGTCATCGTGGTCGCGTCGCTCATGCCGCCATCTCCTGGTCCTCATCGTCCTCCTCGGCGGGCCGCCCCGTGAGGGCGAGGAAGACCTCGTCGAGGGTCGGCTGGCCGAGCGCGAAGTCGGCGATCCGGACCCCGGACCGCGACAGCTCGGCCACCGCCTCCGCGCCCAGGTCGGCGTCGGCGCAGGGGACCGACAGCGCGGCCGGGTCGGCCTCGAGGTGGACCTCGCCCAGCCGCTCCCCGAGGAGGCGGGCAGCCTCGGGCCGCTGGGCCGGGTCGATCAGCCGCACGTGGAGCGAGCCGAGCCCGATCGACGCCTTCAGCTGGCCGGGCGTGCCCTCGGCGATCACGGTGCCGCGGTCGATCACCGCGATCCGGTCCGCCAGCTGGTCGGCCTCGTCGAGGTACTGGGTGCAGAGCAGGATGGTCGTCCCGGCGCCCGCCAGGGCGCGGACGATGTCCCAGACCTGGTTGCGCGAGCGCGGGTCGAGCCCGGTCGTCGGCTCGTCGAGGAACATCACCCGCGGCGTGACGACGATGCTCGCCGCGATGTCGAGGCGCCGCCGCATGCCGCCGGAGTAGGTCTTGACCAGCCGCCCGGCGGCCTCGGTCAGGCCGAAGGCGTCGAGCAGCACGGTCGCCCGGGCGCGGGCCCCGGCGCGGCTGAGCCCGAGCAGGCGGGCCAGCAGCACGAGGTTCTCCCGGCCGGTCAGGTCCTCGTCGACCGAGGCGAGCTGGCCGGTGAGGCTCACCAGGCCGCGCACGGCCTCGGCCTCGCGCACGATGTCGTGCCCGAGCACCCGGGCCGAGCCCTCGTCGGGGCGCAGCAGGGTCGCCAGCATGCGGATGGTCGTGGTCTTGCCGGCCCCGTTCGGCCCGAGCACGCCGTAGACCGACCCCGCGCGCACGGCCAGGTCGACGCCGTCGACCGCGCGGGTCTCGCCGAAGGTCTTGACCAGGCCGGTGGCCTCGATGGCCAGGCCGCTGTCTGAGGTCATGGCACTCCTCGGGTGGGTGGGGGACGTCACGCGGGTATGACGCTGCGGACCGCGGAAACTCATCGCAGCAGGGTCACGCGGTCGCCGGGAGGGCGAGCACCCGCCGGCCCGCCGTGGCGACGAGGGCGGCCAGGGCCACCATCCCGGCCGCGCCGCCGATGGCGGCGTGCGTCGACAC
>DATAGF010000160.1:0-13388 GCA_036257075.1 Miltoncostaeaceae bacterium | reverse complement strand
GGCTGGGCTGGGTCACGGCGATCGCGCTGGGGGCCGTGCTCCTGCAGGTCACGGTGATGCCCTACATCAACGTGGCCGACGGCATCCCCGACCTGATCGCCCCGACCGTGGTGGTGATCGCCATTCTCCGCGGCACCCTGGTCGGGGCGACGACCGGCTTCGCCATGGGCCTCCTCGTGGAGCTGTCCTCGCCCGTCGGCACCCTCGGCGTGCTCGCGCTGCTCTACCTCGTCATCGGGGCCTGGTGCGGCCGCTACTGCACGCGCGAGGAGTCCTCGACCCTCGCGGTGCCGCTCGCGCTCTCAGTGGCCGCGGCGCTGGTGGTGCAGATCGGGGTGATGCTCTTCCAGCTCCTGCTCGGCACCCACATGGGGGCCTCGGAGCTGATCGTCTCGGTGCTCCTGCCCACCCTCGCCCTGACGGCCCTCCTGAGCCCGCCGGTGCTGCTGATCGGCCGCCGCCTGCTGGGGCCGCCGCGCGTGGTCGAGCCGTACGCGATGGGACCCAGATGACAACGCGGGCGCGGCCGCCGCGCCGCACCGGCCTGCGCGCCGGCGCCTCGACCGGGGGCTGGGCGCCCGCGCTGACGCCGGGCACGGCCATGCGCATCGCGGTGCTCGGGGGCATCGCGCTGGCCCTGCTGGGCCTCCTGCTGGTGCGGCTCTGGTTCCTGCAGGTGATCAGCGGCGAGGAGTACGCGCAGGCCGCCGAGGGCAACCGCCTGCGCACGGTCGTCACCGAGGCGCCGCGCGGCAAGATCATCGACCGCAACGGCGAGCTGCTGGTGGGCAACCGCACCGGGACCGACCTGGTGGTCGACCCCCGCGAGCTGACCGGCGAGCGCCGCCAGCAGGTGCTGAACCGCCTGGCGGGCAAGCTCGAGGGCGTCACGCCGGCCGACCTCGAGAAGCGGGTCGACGCGGGGGAGAGCCGGCCGTTCGAGTCGGTCGTCGTCGCCCAGAACGTGCGCCCGGCCCTGGCCTACTACCTGGCCCAGCGCGAGCGGCAGTTCCCCGGAGTGCGGCTCCGCGACAGCTACCTGCGCACCTACCCCGAGGGCCGCACGGCCGCCCACATCCTGGGCGGGACCGGGAAGATCAGCGCCGACGAGGTCGACGGCTACCGCAGCCGCGGCTACGAGGGCAACGAGACCGTCGGCAAGGGCGGGGTCGAGCAGGAGTACGAAAGCGTTCTGCGCGGGGCGCCGGGCAGCTACACGCGCGAGGTCGACGCCTCGGGCGAGCCGACGGGGCGGGAGATCGTCTCGTCGCGGGCGCCGCGCCCCGGCCGCGACGTCCAGCTCACGATCGACTCGCCCACCCAGCGCGCGCTCCAGGACGCTATCGAGGAGCAGGTCTCGCTGAACGGCCTCTCGACCGGCGGCGCCGGCGTCGCCCTCGACCCGAACACGGGCGAGGTCCTCGCCATGGCGTCGTACCCCGACTACGACCCGTCGGTGTTCGTGAACGGGTCCCAGAAGCAGATCCAGGACGTCATCTCCGACCCGGAGAACCGGCTGTTGGACCGGGCGATCGGCGGGAGCTACCCGGCGGGGTCGACCTTCAAGCCCATCAGCGCGTCGGCGGGGCTGCAGGACGGCTTCATCACCGCGGACGAGCTGGTCGACTCGCCGTCGGAGATCGAGCTGTACAAGACCATCTTCCCGAACTTCAGGAAGCACTCGCACGGCTACGTCAACCTGCCGACCGCGCTGGAGGTCTCGAGCGACACCTACTTCTACCAACTGGGCGACGAGTTCTACCGGGCCCAGGGATCGCCGCTCCAGGAGGAGGCGCGGACCTTCGGCCTGGGCGGGCGCACCGGCCTCGACGTCCCCGGCGAGATCGACGGGCTGATCCCCGACCCGGCCTGGAAGCGGAAGAACTTCGCCGGGGCGCCCTTCACCGACCTCGACCGCAGCTGGAAGCCGGGCGACACGATCAACCTGACGGTCGGCCAGGGCTACCTCGGCGTCACCCCGCTGCAGATGGCGGTCGCCTACGGCGCCATCGCCAATGGCGGCACGGTGTACACGCCGAGCATCGGGCGCCGGGTCCTCGACCCCAACGGGCGCGAGCTCCAGGAGCTGTCCTCGGGCAAGCCGACCCACTCGATCGACGTCAGCCCGGATCACCTCGCCTCCATCCGGGAAGGCCTCTACATGGCCGCGAACGGCGGCGGCGGGACGTCCACCGCCGTCTTCGGCAACCTGCCCCCGGACCGCAGGGTCGCCGGCAAGACCGGCACGGCGGAGCAGGTGGAGGGCAAGGAGGACCACTCCTGGTTCGTCGGCTACGCGCCCTACGACGACCCGAAGATCGTCGTCGCGGTCGTGATCGAGGCGGCCGGGACCGGCTCGAGCGCCGCCGCGCCGACGGTCTGCAAGACGATCGCGGCGTACTCCGAGACCTCGTTCGACCCCGGCCTCTGCGGCGATGGGGCGGAGGCGAATTGACCACCATCGCCCCTCCCCGCGGCGCTCGCGCCGGGTTCGGCGACCGGATCCGCTCGGCGCTCGCCGGCCTCGACTGGGTGCTGCTGCTGGCCGTTGCGGCGATCACCGGCTTCAGCCTGTTCGTCATCGGCCGCTCCACCGAGGGCGACATCGAGGGCGAGCCGCGCTTCTACCTCGACCGCCAGATCCTCTTCGTCGCCGTGGGCGTGGTCGCGATGCTCGTCGCGATGCGGGTCAACCTCGACCACGTCTCGCGCTGGGCCTGGGCCCTGTGGTTCGGCCTGCTCGGCGCGCTGGCGGTCGTCTTCGCCCTGGGCGAGGCGACCCGGGGCTCGCACCGCTGGATCGACATCGGCCCGTTCAGCCTCCAGCCGTCGGAGTTCGGGAAGGTGGTGCTGATCGTGGTGCTCGCCGGCATCGCCCTCCAGCGCATCGACAAGGTCGGCACGGTCCGCTACACCCTCCTGCTGACCTGCCTCGCCCTGATCCCGGCGGCCGTCGTCTTCCTGCAGCCGGACCTCGGCACGTCGCTGGTCTACGCCGTCGTGCTGGCGGCCATCCTCTTCCTTGTGGGCGTCCCCTGGACCCACTTCGCGGTCTACGGGTCGATCCTCGCGGTGCTGCTCCTGAGCGTCCTCTGGCTCTTGCCCGCGGCCGGGTTCAAGGTGCTCGAGGACTACCAGGTCGAGCGCCTGACGGCGTTCGTGGGCGCCGACCGCGACACCAGCGACGCCGGCTACCAGCTCGACCAGAGCAAGACCGCGATCGGCTCGGGCGGCACGCTCGGCAAGGGCCCGGACGGCGCCACGCAGGCGAACAACGACTTCCTCCCCGAGCACCACACGGACTTCATCTTCGCCGTGACGAGCGAGATGTTCGGCTTCGCCGGAGGGGGCCTGCTGATCCTGCTCTACGCCCTCATACTCTGGAGGGGACTGCGCACGATGGCGCGAGCGTCCAGCCAGATCGACATGCTGGTCGCCGGCGCGATCCTCGCGATGCTGGCCTTCCAGGTCTTCGTTAACATCGGTATGACCGTGGGCATCATGCCGATCACCGGCATCCCGCTGCCGCTGATGAGCTACGGCGGGAGCCAGACCATCACGACCCTCATCGCCGTCGGCCTCCTCCTGGGAATCCACCGCCGCCGCTCACCCATCCCGGGCTAGGTGAGCATCCTCAGGACCCTCATGACGGGCGTCAGGACCGCGCGCCCTGTCGTGGACACCGTGCAGACCGCGGAGGAGGTGGCCGAGGGGCACGGGCACATCGCCATCCTTCCCGGCGACCCGGAGGCGACCCGATGGCTTCGCGAGCTCCTCGGCAACCCGGCCGCGGCGCCGGACGAGGACGCGCTCGTGATCCTCGCCGTGCGGACGCGCGCGGATCTCGCCGCGGGCGCGGCGGCCCTCGCGCGTGCCCGGCACCGCAACCCGGACCAGGCGCTGGCGGTCGTGGTCGGCAGCCGCGCCGAGCGGGAGCAGCTCGAGCGCGAGCTGATCGAGCGGCACGGGCTCGAGGCGTCGAACGTGGTGCACGTCGCCGCGCTCGACGAGGCCGGCGCCGAGGCGGTGGTGGACCGCATCATCGACATGCTCGGGACCGAGGAGGCGGTCGCCGCGGGCCGTCGGTACCCGGCCCTTCGGCCCGCCGTCGGCCGGCGGATCGTCCGGGCGGCCGCCCGTCAGTCGGCGGCGATCGGCGCGGTGCCGCTGGGCGGCGCGGCCATGCCGGTCCTCACCCTCCTGCAGATCAAGATGGTGGGCCAGCTCGCAACCCTCTACGGGCGCCCGATGGACGCCGAGCGGATCGCGTTGGCGCTGAGCGTCTTCGGCGCCGGGTTCGGGTGGCGGGCGCTCGGGCGCACCGCCGTGGGCCACGTGCCGGGCCCCGGGTGGGCCATCCACGGCGGCCTCGCGTACGGCGTCACGCGGGGCCTCGGGGAGGCCAACCTCGCCCGGCTGGAGGCGGGCCACAGGCTCGTCGAGGGGCGGCTGCTGGACGCGGTCAAGCCGAAGATCGAGGGCGTCCTCAGCCGCCTGAGCCGCAACCAGTGACGCCGGACGGGAACGGGGAGACTCATCTGAGCAAGCAGATCCTGGTGTCGGTCGACCGCGCCGAGACGCGCGTGGCGATCATGGAGGACGGCCGGGCGGCCGAGGTCTACATCGAGCGCCGCGGGCAGCGGTCCGTCGTCGGCCACGTGTGGAAGGGCCGGGTCGAGAACGTGCTGGCCGGCATGGAGGCGGCATTCGTCGAGGTCGGCCTCGAGAAGAACGGCTTCCTGCACGTCGACGAGGTCGTCGCCCTCGGCGTCCCCAAGCGCAAGCGCCAGATCGCCGACCTGCTCAAGCGCGGCGACGAGGTGCTGGTCCAGGCCACTAAGGACCCGATGGGCACCAAGGGCGCGCGGCTGACCATGCAGCTCTCGCTGGCCGGCCGCTTCGTGGTCTACGTGCCGTACGGGGACGGGATCGGGGTGAGCAAGCGCCTGGCCGACGACGAGCGCTCGCGCCTGCGCTCGATCTGCGGCGCGCTGCCGCTCGAGAGCGGCGGCCTGATCGTCCGCACGGCCGCGGCGGGGGCCTCGGCCGCGGAGATCGCGCGCGACCTGGCCTACCTCAAGCGGCTCTGGGCGACCCTGCAGGAGCGGGCCGAGGTGGCGACCGCGCCCAAGCTCCTCTACTCCGAGGCCGACGTGTCGCTGCGCGTGATCCGCGACCTCCTGAACGCGGACGTGGACGAGGTCCTCGTGGACGACGAGGCCCAGTACGAGCGGATCATCGGCTTCCTGCGGCGCACGTCGCCCGCGATGGCCGACCGTGTGCGCCACTACTCCGGCGACAGCCCGCTCTTCTCGGCCCACGGCGTCGAGGCCGCCGTCCGCTCGACCATGGACCGGCGCGTGCCGCTGCCGTCCGGCGGCTACCTCGTGATCGACGACACCGAGGCCATGACGGTCATCGACGTCAACAGCGGCCGCAACGTCGGCAAGGGCGGCAACCGGCTCGAGGACACGATCACCAAGACGAACCTCGAGGCGGCGACCGAGGTCGTCCGCCAGCTTCGCCTGCGCGACATCGGCGGCATCGTGATCATCGACTTCATCGACATGGACGACGAGACCAACCGGCGCGCGGTCAAGACGGCCCTCGACGAGGCCCTCGCCCGCGACCGCACCCGGACCTACGTCGTCGACATCTCGCCGCTCGGGCTCGTGGAGATGACGCGCCAGAACATCTCCGACGGCCCACGGGAGATCATGACCGAGGTCTGCCCGACCTGCGGCGGCGTCGGGGTCGTGCCGAGCGAGGAGACGCTCGCGATCACCGTGGAGCGAGAGCTCCGCGAGTCGCTACCCCGGCGGCCCGGCGGCGGCGCCGTGGCCGTGACGGTCCACCCGAGGGTCGCCGACCTGCTCACCGGCGAGGACGGCGCCCGCCTGGCCGACCTGTCGTCCGAGGTCGGCGTGGAGATCCGCCTCGAGCGCGACGCCAGCCTGGTCCCCGAGGCCGTGCGCGTGCGCGCGCTCGACGACCCCGTCGCCGCGGCCGCCCCAGCGGCCCCGGCCGCCCCGGCCCGCTCCGGCGCGCGCCGCAAGGTCTCCTCCCGCTCCGGCTGACCCGCTCGGCTGGGTCTGCCGGAGGCCGCGCGCGGGCTCCGAATTGTGAACGTGCCAATTGGCCGCGCGTGCGTCGGCCAATTGGCCAGGGGGTCAGCCCACCCGGGCTCGCATCCAGAGGAAGCCGTAGAGCTGGTGGGCGACGTAGCCGCGGACGCGGGGGGAGAGGACGTCCGCGCGGACCTCGTTGGCGAAGGGCGCCCAGGGAGCGAGGGCGGCCACCGCCCGCTCGACCTGCCACCAGCGCTCGGCACGGAGCGAGGGCTCCCAGGTGGCCTCGGCTCGGGCGATGAGGCGGTCGACCCGGTCGTCGTCGAGGAGGGCGTAGTTGAGGTTGCCGCCCGGCCGGATGGACGAGCCCGAGAGGAGGAGGGAGAACCAGTCGGCCCCGTCGGGGAAGTCGTTGCGCCAGCGGGCGTAGCCGATCTGCGAGGCGGCGCCGGGGTCGCCGAGGGCGCCGAGCATCGCGCCGCGCTCCCAGAGCCGAACGGTGGGGCGCAGGCCGATGGCGCTCAGCGTCTGGGCGAGGCGTCGCGTGACCGTCGGCGACGGCTCGCGGGTGTAGCCCCAGATGGTCACGGCCGCGCGGGCCGCACCAGCTTGGCGCACGAGCTGGCGGGCCGCGGCGAGGTCGGGCGCGGGCAGCACCGCGGGCCCGCGGTAGCCGGGCACGCCGGGCGGGAGGATCCGCGCCGTAGGCGCGGCCTGGCCGCCGAAGGCGGCGGCCAGCGCCCGGCGGTCGATCGCGAGGTTGACCGCCCGCCGCACCCGCACATCGTCGAACGGCGCCCGCCGCGTGTTCATGAAGAAGTAGTAGGTCGCCCCCTCGAGGTGGCGCCGCACCTGGGCCGGCGAGCGGAGCGCCGCGGCGGTCTCGTCCGGGCTCGGGCGCGTCAGGACGTAGTCGACCTCGCCGGCGCCTGCGCGGCGGACGGCCTCCTCGGAGGGCACCCCGAGCTCCACCGAGACGGTCTCGGGCCCCTCGGCCGGCCCGGCGGCGCCGGCGACGTAGCCGCGGTTGCGCTCGAGCACGATCCGGTCGCCGCGGGCGTAGGAGGCGACGCGATAGGGGCCGGCCGAGGCGACCCCCGCCCCGCTCTGGTCGCCGGCCGGCGTCCCGCGCGGCAGGACGAATGCGAAGGGCAGCGCCAGCACGCGCAGGAAGGTCGGGTCCGGCCGGCTGAGGCGGAACTCCACCTCGTCGGAGCCGTCGCGCGCGACGATGCCCGGGATGCCGCCCTCGCGGGCGGACTCGAACGCGCGCGCGCCGCGGATGCCGCGGTAGAGCCCCCGCCCCGGAGAGCCCACCAGGAAGAGGCGCTCGAGGCTCGCCTTGACGTCGCTCGGGCGGACCGGGCGGCTCTCGGGCGGGCCGAAGCGGGCGTCCCCGCGTAGGCGGAAGACCAGCCGGCGGCCGCGGTCCGAGACGGCGGGCGGGGCCGCGGCGAGGGCGGGGACCACCTCGGCCCCCGCGGCGCCGCTCTCGCGGCGGTAGCCCAGCAGACCCTCGCCGGCGTTCACCAGCACCTGCCACGACTCGGGCGCGTAGGCGAGCGCGGGGTCGAGCGAGTCCGGGTCGTCCTCGCCGGCGACGGTCAGCGTCGCTGCCGCGGCGGGCGCGGCCGCGGCAGCGAGGACGGCCAGGACGATCGCCGCGCGCAGGAGCAACGTCACAGGGCAGCGGTTCTACACGCCGCGCGTCATCCGTCAAAGGCGCCCGGTCGTGGCGGCCGGGCGCCGGTGGCGCTAACATCCGCCGTCGCTCGTCAATCGGCCCAGGAACCAGGACCGTGCCCGACTACGCCGTCATCGCCCTCGGGGGCAAGCAGTACCGCGTCCGCGAAGGCGAGCGCCTGCTCGTCGACCGCCTGCCGGAGGACGAGGGCGCGAGCTTCGAGCCGCGCGTCCTCGCGACCGGCGACGGCGACGGGATCGCCGACGGCGGCGCGGTGACCGCCACGGTGGAGGAGCACCTCCTGGGCAAGAAGATCCTGGTGTTCACCTACAAGCCCAAGCGCAACTCGCGCAGGCGCCGGGGCCACCGCTCGCGGCTGTCGCGCGTGCGCATCGACTCGATCGCGGCCGGCTGAGGCAGGGGGCGGGAGATGGCTCACAAGAAGGGCGGCGGCTCCAGCCGCAACGGCCGGGACTCGAAGCCGAAGTTCCTCGGCGTGAAGGTGTTCGCAGGGCAGGTCGTGCCAGCGGGCTCGATCATCGTGCGCCAGCGCGGCACGCGGTTCCGCCCCGGCGAGGGGACCGGGATCGGTCGCGACCACACGATCTTCGCGACCGTGAGCGGCCGCGTGGAGTTCGCCGACGGCCGCAAGGGCCGGCGGGTGTTCGTCCGCCCCGAGGAGCCGGCGGCCGTCTCGTAGGTCGGCGCGCGGCGGTGCCCTTCACCGATCGGGCTCAGATCCACGTGGAGGGTGGCCACGGCGGGAACGGCTGCCTGTCGTTCCGGCGTGAGCCGAGGATCCCGCGGGGCGGCCCCGACGGCGGCAACGGCGGCCGTGGCGGGAGCGTGGTGCTGGTCGCCGACGACCAGGTGACGGACCTGTCCCGGTTCCGCCACGCGGTGCACCACCGCGCGCCGTCCGGCGGCCACGGCGAGGGCAAGGCGCGCCACGGCCGCGCCGGCGGAGACCTGTTGGTCGCAGTGCCGCCCGGCACGCGCGTCGTGCGCGACGGCCACCGCATCGCCGAGCTGCCGGCGCCCGGGGCCCGCGTCCCCGTCGCCCGCGGGGGCGACGGCGGCATCGGCAACCGGGCCTTCCGCTCCTCCACCCATCAGGCGCCGCGCACCACCGTGCCCGGCGGGGCCGGCGAGGAGGCCTGGCTGACGCTGGAGCTGCGCCTGCCGGTCGACGCCGCCATCGTCGGGCTGCCCAACAGCGGCAAGAGCGCGCTGCTTGCGGCCCTCACCGGCGCCTCGCCGGTGGTGGCCGCCTACCCCCAGTCGACCCGCGAGCCGGCCTTCGGCCCGCTCGAGGACGCCGACGGCGTGCTCTACCTGGTGGCCGACCTCCCGGGCCTGGCCGCCGACGGCACCCCGCGCGGCGACTCCAATCTCGAGCAGCTCGAGCGGGCGCGGGTGATTCTGCACGCCGTCGACGCCTCCGACCCCGAGCCGCCGGAGGACCGCCTGGCCCGGGCGCGCGCGGGCCTGGCGGCCTTCGTCCCGGCCGGGGCGCGCGAGATCGTCGTGGCGACCGCGGCCGACCCGGCCGACCCGCAGCCCTGGGCGGACGCCTCGGTGGAGGCCGAGGAGGGCGCCGGCATCGACGCGCTTCGCGAGGGACTCCTCGCCGCCCTGGAGCGCTGATGGCGGTCCTGGTCGTGAAGCTCGGCTCCTCGACCCTGGTCAGCCCGGACGGGCGCCTGCGCGACGAGGTCCTCGAGGCCCGCGTGCGCGACCTCGTGCGCGTGCGCCGCCAGGGCCACCACCCGGTTCTGGTCACCAGCGGGGCCATCGCCTGCGGCGTGGGCCGGCTCGGCCTCACCGCCCGCCCGACCGCCGTGCCCGACCTGCAGGCGGCGTCGGCCGTCGGCCAGGGGGTGCTGTTCCAGCGGTACGCCGCGGCGTTCGCCCCCCACGAGGTCGTCCCCGCCCAGATCCTGCTGACGTCGCGCGACCTGGCGGTGCGCGGCTCGTACCTGAACGCGCGCACGACGCTGCGCCGCCTGCTCGACCTCGGCACCGTGCCGGTCATCAACGAGAACGACACGACGGCGACCGACGAGCTCACGTTCGGCGACAACGACGTCCTCGCGGCCCAGGTCGCCATCCTCCTGGGGGCAGCGTGGCTCCTGCTGCTGACCGAGCGCGAGGGCCTCTACGCCGCCACCGACGCCGGGGCCGAGCTGGTCGGCGACGTGCCGGCCGGCACCCGGCCCGACGAGCTGGCGCTGGCGGAGATCGGGGCGGCGGGCGGCGGGCGCGGGGGCATCGGCAGCAAGGTGGCGTCGGCGAGCATGGCGACCGGCGGCGGCGTGACCACGGTCATTGCCTCCGGCATCGAGGAGGGCGTGATCCCGGCGGTGGCCTCCGGACACCACGTGGGGACCCGCTTCGCACCGGCGGCGCGGCGGGAGGGCGCCTTCAAGCTCTGGCTCCGCTACGCCAAGCCCTCGATGGGACGGGTGGCCGTGGACGCCGGCGCGGCCCGGGCGCTGCGCGAGCGCGGCACCTCGCTCCTGGCGGTCGGCGTCGTCGGCTGCGAGGGCGGGTTCTCGGCCGGCGACGCGGTCGAGGTCACCTCCGACGGCGGCCGCGTGGGGAAGGGCATCTCGGCGATGTCCGCCGACGAGGTGCGCTCGGTCGCCGGCCTCAAGTCGGAGGATGTCCGCCGCGTCCTGCCGGACGCGGCACCGGAGGTCATCCACCGCGACGAGTTCGTGCTCGACGACGTCACGGGGCGCGGGCACGTCCGCTGACGACCCCAGCGCCCGCCCGAGGCGGATCGCCGTCCTCGGCGGCACCTTCGACCCGCCCCACATCGGGCACCTGATCGTGGCCTCCGAGGCGCGCTGGCAGCTCGGGCTCGACCTGGTGCGCCTCGTCCCGGCGGGTACGCCGCCCCACAAGCCGGCCGGCGCGCAGACCGACGGCGACCGGCGGGCCGCCTGGCTCGAGGCCGCCCTCGGGGGCGCTCCGGGGCTGGAGGTCTCGCGCATCGAGCTCGACCGCGAGGGGCCGAGCTACACCGCCGACACCCTCGAGGCGATGGCCGCCGCCGAGCCCGGGGCCCTCCTCTGGTTCATCCTGGGCGCCGACCAGCTCGCCGGGCTCCCCGGCTGGCACGAACCCGAGCGGATCCTCGCCGCCGCCCGGCTGGCGGTGGTCCCGCGGGCCGGCCACGACGCGCGTGCGCTGGCCGAGCGGATCGCCCCCGGCCGCGCCGACGTCCTCGAGGTGCCGGAGATCGGCGTGTCGTCGAGCATGATCCGCGAGCGCATCGCGAACGGCCTCCCCATCCGCTTCCTGGTGCCCCCCGCGGTCGAGGAGTCGCTGCATCGGGAGGGTCTGGTAGCCTCGCCAGAGCCAGTCCCGGAACGAAAGGACCCCTCGCGACCTCGCTCGAGCTGACCCTGGCCGCGGCCGCCGCCGCGGAGTCGAAGAACGCCAGGGACATCGTGATCCTCGACATGCGAGGCCTCGTGTCCTACACGGACTACCTGCTCGTCGCCACGGGGCAGACCCCCCGGCAGACGAAGGCCATCGCCGAGGAGATCCGGCTTCAGCTCAAGGAGCGCCACGGCGCCAAGGCCCGCAAGATCGAGGGCGAGCGCGAGGGCGAGTGGATCCTGATCGACATGCTGGACATGGTGGCCCACGTCTTCACGCCCGAGGCGCGCGACTTCTACCGCCTCGACCGGCTCTGGAGCGAGGCGCCCCAGCAGCAGTACGCCGCGACGGCCTCGTAGCCGCGAGGCTCCCTCTCGGCGGGGCGCTCAGGGCGCGCCGCGGAGGCGTGGCCGACCGCTCGGCGCATCGCCCGACGCCAGGCGCACCGCCAGCCGCCGTCGGCCCCAGCCGCCGGGCCCGTCGGCGAAGACGCCCGGAACCCGCGTGCCGCAGTTCGCGCAGCGGCCATCCCCGCGAAGCCGGTAGGCGCCAAGCTCGTACCAGTCGCGCTCGATCAACAGCGCGCCGCAGCCGTGGCAGCGGGTGCTCCCGCCGTCGACGTCGACGACGTTCCCCGTGTACGCGTAGCGGACGCCGTTGCGCAGCGCGATCTCGCGGGCTCGGGAAAGCGTCTCGGGGGGCGTGCGCGGGACGTCGAGCATCTTAAAGTCGGGGTGGAAGGCCGTGAAGTGCATCGGCACGTCTGGCCCGAGTCGCTCCACCACCCAGGTCGTCATGCGCTCGATCTCGTCCCGGCCGTCGTTCCTGCCAGGAATCAGCAGGTTGGTCAGCTCGAACCAGACGTCGGTGTCGTGTCTGAGATACAGGAGCGTGTCGAGCACCGGCTGGAGGTGCCCCGCGCAGACCTGCCCGTAGAACGTCTCGGTGAAGGCCTTCAGGTCGACGTTCGCCGCATCCATGTGGCGGAAGAGCTCGACACGCGGCCCGTCGCAGACGTAGCCGGCGGTCACCGCCACGGCCCGGATGCCGAGCGCGCGGCAGGCGATCGCCACGTCGATCGCATACTCCATGAAGACCACGGGATCGTTGTAGGTGAAGGCCACCGAATCGCACCCGAGCCGCTGGGCGGTCAGCGCGATGAGCTCGGGCCCGGCGGCGTCGGCGAGGGTGTCGACCTCGCGCGACTTGCTGATGTCCCAGTTCTGGCAGAAGCGGCAGCCCAGGTTGCACCCCGCCGTGCCGAACGAGAGCACGGCGGTGCCCGGGAGGAAGTGGTTGAGCGGCTTCTTCTCGATCGGGTCGACGCAGAAGCCGCTGGAGCGGCCGTAGGTCGTGAGCACCACCTCGCCGTCCTCGCATGCGCGCACGAAGCACATGCCCCGCTGGCCGTCGCGCATCCGGCAGCCGCGCGGGCAGACGTCGCACTGCACGCGCCCGTCCTCGACCCGATGCCAATGCTTCGTACGAACGGTCGAGGCGGTCACCGTGCCCTCCAGCGCGACGGAGCCCGCGGCCAGGGCGCACGGCCGAGCTGGCTCGGGTCCCGTGAACGACGATAGCCGGTGACCGGGTGCTCGTCGTCCTCGGCGGCGGGCTCATCGAGGTCTCAGGCCCTGGGCTCGTCGGAGCTCCCGGCCTCCTCGATACGCTCGCCACGCCGCCGCGGCCTCGTAGGTCCGCGAGGGGTCGGCTAGACTCACCCACCGGCGGGGGATTAGCTCAGTTGGGAGAGCGCTACGCTGGCAGCGTAGAGGTCACCGGTTCGAGCCCGGTATCCTCCATCCGCTTGGCCAAGCCGTTCTCGGGCATCACGCGGAGGCCCGCAGAACGGCGACGTTACACACGGGGTACACGTCGAGTTCGGCGCGGGCCGCGGCGATCGCCTCGGTCATCGGCACCGCCGCCCCCAGCTGGGCCTCGGCGAAGGCGTGGGCGTAGCGCTCGAGGCAGACCCGCGGCGAGTGCCCGGCCATCGCCGCGACGTATGGGACGCTGCGCCTCGTGGATGAGCAGCGAGACGAACGTGTGCCGGAGGTCGTAGGGGACCGCCTCGACACCCGCCGCCCGGGCGGCGGGCTTCCAGATCCGCTCGCGCCAGTTGTGGAGGTCGAGGATCAGGCCGGTGGGGGATGGGAAGACCAGGTCGTCGGGCGCTGTCACCCGTGGGCGCAGGGCCTCGAGGTCGGTCGCCAGGACGGCGACGATCGCCACCGCCCGGACCCGGC
>DATAGF010000148.1:0-21184 GCA_036257075.1 Miltoncostaeaceae bacterium | reverse complement strand
GTCGCCGTGTTGTTCGAGCCCGTCACGGTGATGGACTGCGCGTCGGCGCCGCCGCCCTGTGCCGCCGCGAGCGCCACGAGCGCGAGGCACAGCGCGAGCGCGGTCGCGAGGCAGGCGCCGACCGCCCGCCGAAGGGTGTGCCGGCGCGCCGGCGTGCTGCTCCTCATGTCGCCCCCTGGCGCTCAGGCGAACCCGGGCGGCCGCCGGACGCCCAGCATATTTTGGCGGTTCGCGCGCGGGCAACCCCGTGGCGGCGCGGCATGGCGCGGCCCCGTAGCATCCGCGAGGTGCTCACGCTCGGCTGGTACTGCCCATCGGAGGGGGACGGCAGGTGGCTCGGCACCGCGCGCCCCGAGCGGGCGCCGGACATCGGCTACCTCGCCGAGGTGGCCCGCGCCGCCGAGGACGCCGGCGCGGCGGAGATCCTGATCCCCACGGGGACGGTGAACGACTCCTTCGCCCCCGGCGCGCCCTTCTCCGAGAGCTGGACCACCGCGGCGGCGCTCGCCCCGCTGACGCGCTCCATCCGCCTGCTGGTCGCGGTCAACCCGGCGGCGGTGCGCCCCGAGCTGGCCGCCCACCAGGCCGAGACGCTCTGGTCCATGGCCCCCGGGCGAGTGGCGATCAACCTGGTGGCCGGGGGCCGGCCCGACACGGGCTACGGCGCGCCGCCGCTCGACCACGCCGGCCGCTACGCGCGGCTCGGCAGGCTGGCCGACGCCCTGCGGGAGCGCTTCCCGGGACCGCTCTACCTCGGCGGGGCGAGCGAGGACGCCATGGCGCTGGCCGCGCGCGCGGCCGACACCTACCTCATGTGGGGCGAGCCGCCGACGGCGATCGCGGCCCGCGCCGCGGCGATGCGCGAGCGCGCCGGCAGCCGCATCCGCGTGGGCCTGCGCGTCCACCTGATCGCCCGCGCGACCGACGAGGAGGCCCGCGCCGCGGCCGCCGACCTTCTCTCGCGCGCCGAGGTCGCCGGCGCGCGGGCGGCCGAGTACGCGGCCTTCGACAGCGTGGGCCAGGGGCGCATGAACGCCATCCCGGCCGACGAGGACGGCTGGGTGGCCCCGGGGCTCTGGGCGGGCATCCGCGCCGTGCGCGGCGGGGCCGGCACCGCCTTGGTGGGCTCGTACGAGCGGGTGGCCCGGCTGCTGGCCGACTACCGCGACGCAGGCGTCGACCTCGTCATCGGCTCGGGCTACCCGCACCGCGAGGAGGTCGGCCGGGTCGGCGCCGAGGTCTGGCCGCGTATCCCCGCGGCCTCGAGCTCCTCGGGCTCGGCCGCTCTCGCGGCGGCCGGCCCTCGTCGCGGGGTGCCCGCGTGATCCGCACGGTCGAGCCGCGCCCGCCGGGCCGGGCGGCGGAGCTGGCCGAGCGCTTCGGCACGCCGCTCTACGCCTTTGACGGGGCCCGCCTGGAGTCGGAGGCGCGCGCCTTCCAGGTGGCCGCGGGCCCCGATGCCACGATCGCCTACTCGGTGAAGTCGAACCCGCTGATGGGCCTGGTCGCGCGCCTGCACCGCGCCGGATGCTGGGCCGAGGTCGCGTCCGGCTTCGAGTACCGCGTCGCTCGCCGGGCGGGCGTGCCGGGCTCCCGGATCGTCTTCAACGGGCCCCTCAAGACGACGGCGGAGCTGCGGCGCGCGCTCGCCGAGGGCGCGACGGTGATCGCCGACGGGGCCGAGCAGGTCCGCGCGATCGCCCGGCTGGCGGCGGCCGCCGCGCCCGGGGCGCGCGTCGGGCTGCGGCTGGTCCCGCCCGACCGGGAGGGGCGCGATCGCTTCGGCCTGCCGGCCCGCGCCGTCCCGGCCGCCGCGTCGCTGCTGGCACGCGCCGGGCTGCGGCTGAGCGGGCTCCACATCCACCTCGGCGCCTACCAGCTCGGACCACTGCCGCCGACCGGCCCGCCGATCCACGGCGTCACGGTGCAGTACCCGGTGCCCGCCTCGCGCTTCGCGGCCGCGGCGGCCCGCCTGCGCGAGGTCGCCGAGCGCCTCGGCGGCGTCGACTGGCTCGACCTGGGCGGCGGCTGGCCCCCGGCGGCCGGGCTGGCCGGGCACCTGGACGCCGCCCGCGCCGCCCTCGGCCCGGACGCGCCGCCCCTCATCCTCGAGCCCGGGCGGGCGCTGGTGCGCGATGCGGGCTGGCTCTTGACCCGGGTCGTGGCGCGGCGCGGCGGCGGCGCGGTCGTGGTCGACGCGGGGGTGACCCAGGTGCCGTGCGTGCTCTGGAAGCGCTCGCCGGTCCACCCGGCCGAGCCCCGCGCCGGCGCCGAGCGGCCCACCGACCTCTTCGGGCCGCTCTGCCTGCAGCACGACGCGCTGGCGCGCGAGGTGCCCCTGCCGCCGCTGCGGGTCGGCGACCTGGTCTGGATCGGCCAGGCGGGCGCCTACGCGATGGCCCAGGCGTCGCCCTTCATCCACCTGCGCCCCGGGGCGGTGCTGGTGGAGGGCGGCCGCGCCGCCACGCTGCGGGCGGCCGAGACCGACGACGAGGCCCTCGGCGCGCAGGCCGAGCCGCTGCTGGCGGGCCCGGAGGGCCGGGCGCTGACGGCGTGACGGAGGTCCGCGTGCGCGCTGGGCGCTGGGCCGACAGCGCCAAGATGATGGCCGCCGCCCGCGCCGCCGAGGGCGTGGAGGGGGTGGAGCAGGCCCTCTGCTTCATGGCGACCCCCGCGAACCGGGAGGAGGCCGCGGGGCTCGGCATGGGGGTCGACGCCATCGGAGCGGCCGGGCCCGACGACCTCGTCATCGCGGTCCGGGGGCCGGGCGCCGCCGAGGGGATGGCCGCGGCCGAGGCGGTCCTCGACCGCGACCCGCACGGTGCGGAGGGGGCCGCGGCCGGGCCGCGGGCGCCGCGCTCCATGGCGCGGGCCGAGGGCGACGTCGCGGTGATCTCGGTGCCCGGCGAGTACGCGGCCCTCGAGGCCCACAAGGCCCTCGGGGCCGGGATGGACGTGCTCCTCTTCAGCGACGGCGTGCCCCTGGAGGACGAGGTCGCCCTCAAGCGGCGCGCCCACGGGCTCGGGCGCCTGGTCATGGGCCCGGGCGCCGGCACCGCGATCGTCGACGGCCTCGCGCTCGGCTTCGCCAACGTCGTCGCGCCCGGCCGGATCGGGGTGGTCGCGGCCGCGGGCACCGGCGCCCAGGAGGTGACGGTCCTGATCGACCGCGCGGGCGCCGGGATCAGCCGCTGCTACGGCACCGGCGGCCGCGACCTCAAGGACGAGGTCGGCGCGGTCACCGCCCTCGACGCGATCGCCCGCCTCGCCGGGGACGAGGGGACCGACGTCATCCTCTGCGTCTCCAAGCCCCCCTCACCCGAGGTCGCCGAGCGGGTGCTGCGGGCGCTGGCCGGCTGCGGCACGCCGGCGGCCGCCTGCATGGTGGGGGGCGGCGTGGACCCGGTCGACGGGGTCGCGCTGGCCCCGACGCTCGAGGAGGCCGCGCTCGCCGCCGTGCGCCTGGGCGGCCGCCCCGCCGAGGCCGCGCGCGACCCGCGCGTCGACTGGGTCGCCTCCGGCGTGGTGCGAGGGCTCTTCTCCGGCGGCACGCTCTGCAGCGAGGCGGCGGCGATCCTGGCCGAGCGGCTGCCCGGGGTCGCCTCGAACGCCCCGGCCGGCCGCGCGCGCCGCCTGCAGGGGGAGCCCGAGGGCCACGTCTGCCTCGACCTCGGCGAGGAGGAGTTCACCCGCGGCCGGCCCCACCCCATGATCGACCCCGAGGCCCGGGTCGAGCGGCTGCGAGCCGAGGCGGCCGACCCGCGCGTGGGCGTCCTCCTGCTCGACGTCGTCCTCGGCTACGCGAGCCACCCCGATCCGGCCGGGGCGCTGGCGCCGGCCATCCGCGAGGCTCTCGCCGAGCGGCCCCACCTCGCCGTCGTCGCTTACGTCCTCGGGACCGAGGCGGACCCCCAGGTGCGCAGCCGCCAGGAGGCGGTGCTGGCCGAGGTTGGCGCGCGGCTGGCGCCCACCAACGCCGCCGCCGCGCGGCTCGCCGCCGCGCTGGCTGGGTGAGGGCGCCTTGAGGATCCGCCTCGTCACCTACTCGACCAAGCCGCGCGGCGGCGTGGTCCACGCGCTCTCGCTCGCCGAGGCGCTCGGCGACCGGGGCCATGAGGTCGAGCTGTGGGCGCTCTCGGCCGACGGCGCCGGGTTCTTCCGGCCCCCCGGCGTGCCCGGCAGGCTGGTGCCGGTCGAGCGCCGCCCCGGCGAGGACGTCGAGGCGCGGATCCTGCGCTACGCCGCGGCGCTGGCGGAGGGGCTGCGCGCGGCCGGCCCGGCCGACGTCCACCACGCCGAGGACTGCCTGTCGGCGCGCTCGCTGCTGGCGCTGCGCGCGGAGGGGCGCGTGCCGGCGGTCGTGCGCACGGTCCACCACGTCGACGACTTCGCGAGCCCGGTCCTGCGCGAGTGCCAGCGTGCCTCGATCGAGGACGTCGACCACCGCGTATGCGTCAGCCGCCACTGGGCCGCGGTCCTCGAGCGCGACCACGGCGTGGCCGCCGACGTGATCCCGAACGGCGTGGACGCCGCCCGCTTCGCCGGCTGCCCCCTCGGCCGCGTCGAGGCCGGCGCGCGCATGGGCTGGGGCGCGCGGCCCGCGGTCCTGGCGGTCGGCGGCATCGAGCCGCGCAAGGGCAGCAGGACGCTCCTGGACGCCTTCGCCCGCGCCCGCGCCGCGCTCGGCCCGGGGGCCCTGCTCGCGATCGCGGGCGGCGAGACCCTCTTCGACTACGCCGACTACCGGGAGGCCTGGGAGGCGGACGCGGCCAGGCTCGGCCTGCGCGTGCACCGGGGCCCGGCGCCGCCCGCCGAGGCCGACGTCGCCGTGCTGGGCCCGGTCGCCGACCCCGGCATGCCCGCCCTCTACCGCGCCGCCGACGCCCTCGCCTTCCCGTCCGAGCGCGAGGGCTTCGGGCTGGTGGTCCTCGAGGCACAGGCAGCCGGCCTGCCCGTCGTGGCCAGCGACCTGCCGGTGCTGCGCGAGTTCCTCTCGCCGGGCGAGGACTGCCTGATGGTGCCGCCGGGCGACGCCGCCGCGCTCGCGCGCGCGCTGGTCGCCGCCGCGTCGGGGCCGGGGCGCGAGCGGCTCGCCTCGGCGGGACGGGCGACGGCCGGGCGCTTCACCTGGGAGCGGGCCGCGGCCGCCCACGAGGCGGTCTACGAGGGGCTCCGTGTCCCTGCGTGACGAGCACGAGTACGCGGTCTGGACCGCCGAGTGGAAGGGCGGCCTGGCGGCCGACGTCTCGGGCCGCGGCCACGCCATCCGCGTCGACGAGCCGGAGGAGTTCGGCGGCGAGGACACCGGGCCGATGCCGACGGAGCTGGTCGCGGCGGCCCTGGCCTCCTGCTTCTGCGTCGCGGTCGTCTGGGCGGCGCGCAAGAAGGGCATCGAGGTCGGCGACCTCGAGGTCCAGGTGCAGCCGCACCGGAAGGTCGGCGAGCCGCGCCACGGCACCTACGACCTCTGGGTGCACTCGTCCACGCCGGCCGCCGAGATCGCCCCGGCCGTCGAGCTGGCCAAGCGCTACTGCTGGGTCACGAACACGCTCGCCCACCCGCCGGAGATCCGCTACCACCTCGACGAGCCCATCGGGTAGCGTCGCCCTTTCCCCCGAGGATGGGTGAGGCATGAACATCTGCGTCATCGGCGGCGGGGCCGCCGGCATCAGCGCGGCCTCGATGGCCAAGCGCACCAACCCGGACGCCACGGTCGTCTGCTGCACCGAGTACGAGGACGTCGCCTACTCGCCGTGCGGCATCCCCTACGTCCTGGGCCGCGAGATCCCGGACTTCGAGCGCCTCTTCCTGGCGGGGCCCGAGAACTACGCCGAAGCCGGCATCGACCTGCGCACCGAGACCGTCGTCACGGACGTGGACGCGGGCGCCCGCACGATCACCGCCAACGGCGACGTGCTGCCCTGGGACCGGCTCGTCATCTGCACCGGCTGGAACTACACGCTGCCGGACGTTCCGGGCAACGACCTCCAGGGCCTGACCTTCGTCAAGAACATCCGGCGCAGCATGGAGCTCAACGAGACCCTCGACGACGCCCGCAAGGCGGTGGTGCTCGAGGGCGGCCCGCTCGGCGTCGAGATGGCGACGGCCCTCGCCCACCGCGGCATCGAGACCCACGTGGTCGACGAGAACGCCTGGCTGCTGTCCCAGGTCGCCGACGCGGACATCGCCGAGCCCGTGATGGAGAGCCTGCGGCAGCTCGGATGCGACCTGCGCTTCGGCACCGGGCTGGTCGGCTTCGAGGGAAGCGGGGGCAAGCTCCGCGCGGTCGCGACGACGGAGGGGGAGATCGAGGCCGACATCTGCGTGGTCTGCACCCACAAGGAGCCGGAGACGACGCTCGCGCGCGCCATGAAGCTCACCATCGGCTCGACCGGGGCGCTGGCGGTCGACGAGCGCATGCGCACCTCGATGGAGGGCGTCTACGCCGCCGGCGACGTCGTGGAGGTGCCGCAGCACCTCACCGGGGTCGCGGTCCAGGGCCTCACCGGCTCCCACGCGATGCAGCAGGGCCGAGTCGCCGGGGCCAACGCGGCCGGCGGGGACCGGCGCTACGACCCGGTCAGCATCCCCTGGGGGATGGTCGGCGGCCAGGTGCAGATCGGCGGCGCGAGCTTCGGCGAGAGCCTGGCCACCTCGCTGGGCATCCCCTTCGTCGTGGGCGCCGCCAACGGCATCAGCCGGGCGCGCTACTTCCCGGGGGTCCAGCAGGTGCGCGTGAAGCTGCTGGGCGAGCCGGGCACCGGCCGCCTGATCGGCGGCCAGTTCGTCGGCGGCGAGGGCATCAAGGAGCGGGCCGACTTCCTGGCCTTCGCCCTCAAGCGGGACGCCACCTTCGAGGACCTGGCCTGGATGGAGAACGTCTACTCGCCGCCGATCGGCGCCCTCTACGAGCCGCTCTCAGTGGCGGCCCAGAACGGGATGGCCCAGCTGTGAGCGAGGCCGACCCGCGCATCCCCGAGCGCGTCCGCGAGTACTTCGGGCACGACAAGGTGGCCCACCACGGCAGCGGCGGCCTGCCCGCCGCCCCGCCTGCCCCGCCCGGCTCGACCGCCCGCAAGGCCGGCGAGACGGCCCGGGCCGACGCCCTCAGCAAGGTCGGCACGCCGGGCCGCCGCCCGGGCGACTTCCCGGCCGCGCTGCCGCCCAAGCCGGAGATGGCGCGGCGCATGCGCGCCGGTGGCGAGCGGGCCATGCTCGAGGCCTCCCAGCGCCGCTTCGGGCCGGCAGCGGGCGCCCCGGCGCCCCACGCAAGCTCGCCGTGGTTCTGGCGGTCCGTGTTCGCGCCGGTCTACTCGGCGATCCCCTGGGCGCTGAAGCGCCGCATGGTGGGGTGGGGCTCCGGCGTCAGGGGCTGGCGGCGCTGACCTCGAAGGCCTCGGCAGGCAGGCCGGGCCCGCAGAGCCCGGTGTCGACGACGTACTCGCGGCCGTCCGCCTCGTCGCGCAGGTGCACGACGTGGCACGGCAGGCCGATCTCCGAGCGCTGCGAGTAGCCCAGCAGCACGAAGCTCGTCCTGACGGCGCCGCGGTGCCGCGTGAGCCGGCAGGCGCCCAGCCCCAGGTCCTCGCGGCGCTGGACCACGAAGGGGCCGGTCTCGACGGTCTGGCGCACGCGGGCGCCCGGGGCGGGGCGCAGCCAGTCGTCCGCGCCCGGGCCGTCTCCACCGCGGTCCTGGCCCGGCTGGAGCGGCCCCTGCGGCTGCGGGTGCTGGGCGGGGCGCGCGGCGCGCTGCACCTGGACCTCGACGGCTTCGTCGTGACGGTCGTGGCTCATGGCGTCCCCATCATGGCCAACGGCGTCGCCGCCGGCAGGGGCGAGGCGCCGCGGGCCGTCGCGTGGGACCCGGCCGCGCCACCCGCCTGGGACCCGGTCCCGCGCCGGCCCGCCTGGGGCCCGGCGGAGGTCGCCGAGCTGGCCGGCTGGCTCGAGGCGCGCGTGCCCGTCCCGGAGGTCGCGCTGGACGCCGCGGCCGGCCGCCTGCTCGGGCGGGGGCCGGGGCTCACGCCGGAGGGCGACGACGTCCTGGCCGGCGCGGCGGCCGGCCTGCGCGCGCTCGGGCCCGCCGCGGACGCCGACCGGGCGCGGCTCGACGCGGCGGTCGCGGCGCTCGTGCCGCCCGACGCCCCCGCCCGCACCGGGGCCCTGTCGGCGACGCTGCTGGCCCTCGCGGCCGCCGGCGGGGCGCCCGAGCCGGCCCACCGGCTGCTCGCCGACGGGTCCGCGGAGGAGCGGCAGCGGGCGCTGGCCGACCTCGCCCGGCTCGGCGCGTCCTCGGGGCGCGCGATCGCCGCCGGCATCGCGCTTGCGGCCCGGTCCCTGGCCGGGGGCGCCCTCGGCGGCTGAACCGCTTCCGTGGCCCGGCGCGGACCCGGCCGCTAACGTCCGCCCCCGCCGATGCGCCGCCCCCTTCGCACAGCCACCTTCGCCGCCCTGCCGCTGTGCGCCGCCGGACTCGCGGGCGCGTCGGCGGCGTCGGCCCAGGCCGACCGGGAGCCGATGGCGACGGTCTACACGTTCAAGGGACGGGGCTGGGGCCACGGCGTCGGGATGTCCCAGTACGGGGCTCGCGGGCAGGCGCTGGCGGGCCGGCGCGCGGCCGCCATCCTGCGCCACTACTACCGCGGCACCAGGCTGACGACCGCGCCCACGCGCACGGTGAAGGTGCTCCTCGCCGAGGGGGCGGCGAGGGTCGCCGTCTCGAGCCCGCGCCGCTGGCGGGCCGTCGGGGCCGCCGGCGGGCGCGGCCACCGGTCGGTGCGACTCGCCGGGCGGGCCGTCCTCACGGTGCGCGCCGGGGCGGGCGGCCGCACGGTGCTGCTGCGCGGATCACGCCGCGTCGCGACCTTCGCCGGCGGGGTGCGGCTGGTGCCCGCGCGACGCGGCAGCGTCTACTGGGGCCAGGGCTCGCCCCGGGCCGACCGGAGCTACCGGGGCGAGCTGCGTGCCGTCCCCTCGGGCGGCGGGTTCGACCTCGTGAACGCGGTCGGCCTCGAGGACTACCTCAAGGGGGTGGTCCCGCGCGAGATGCCGCCCGATTGGGGCGACGACGCGCCGGCGGCGCTCCAGGTCCAGGCCGTGGCCGCGCGCAGCTACGCGCTCGCGACCCTGAAGCCCGGCGCCGTGTACGACCTCTTCGACGACGACCGCAGCCAGACCTACGGCGGCGTCGCCTCGGAGGACCCGCGCTCCAGCCGGGCCGTCGACGCGACACGGAAGAGGGTGCTGACGTACGGTGGCAAGGTGATCACGGCCTACTTCTTCTCGACCTCCGGCGGGCGGACGGAGAACGTCGAGAACGTCTTCAGCGGCAGCCCGCCGCGGCCCTACCTCGTGAGCGTGCCGGACCCCTACGACCGCGGCTCGCCCTACCACGCGTCCTGGCCGGACCCGCCGAGCTTCACCGGCGCCGGCCTGGGCCGCGCGCTCGGCCTCGACGGGCCGGTCGACCGGGTCGAGATCCTCGCCCGTGGCGTCTCCCCGCGCGTGCGCAGCGCCCGCTTCACGGCGCGCTCCGGGGCGAGCGCCGTCGTCACGGGCATCCAGGTGCGCTCGACGCTCGGCCTGCGCGACTCCTGGTTCCGCGTGATCCGGCGGACGATGCCGCGCAGCCAGGCCGACCGTCTGGTCGGGGGCGCGTGAGCCGCGCCGCGACCCGCGCGGGCCTCGTCGCCGCCGCGACCGCGGCGGCGCTCGCCCTCGGCGCGGGCCCGGCGGCGGCGGCCGACCCGATCATGCCGCTCTCCCAGGTGGCGCCGGGCATGGTGGGCGAGGCCCGCACGGTCGTGCGCGGGACGGACATCGTCACCTTCCCGGTGCGGATCCTCGACGTCCAGATCGCCTCCGACGGCCCGGGCGGGGCGGCGATCCTGGCACGTGCCGAGGGCCCGCTGATGGACGAGACCGGAGGGGTGGCCGAGGGCATGAGCGGCAGCCCGGTCTACGTGACCGGCGCCGACGGCGTGGCGCGCGTGGTCGGCGCGATCGCCTTCGGGACTGGCGACCAGGCCAACGTGATCGTCGGCCTCACGCCGATCGAGCAGATGATCGGCGCCTCGGCGGGGCAGCGGGCCCTCGAGCGGCGCCCGGCCTCGCCGGTCGTGCGGCGCGCGGTGCGGGTGGCGAGCCGGGCGGCCGCGCGCCGGCTCGAGGCACGCCATCCCGGCCGCATCGGCCTCTACCCGCTGGCCCGCTGGACGGTCGCCGGGGCCTCGCGCCCGCTGATCGGGCCGCTGTCGCGGGAGCTCGCGCGGTCGGGGATCCAGGTCGCCGCGATCGCGCCGCGCACGGTCCGGCCGCCGGTGCCGCTCGTGCCCGGCGCGACGCTGACGGCCCTCCTCGGCGGCGGCGACATCGCGATCGGGGCCATCGGCACCGTGACCTACGTGGACGGCGCGACGGTCCTCGGCTTCGGCCACCCGTTCCTCAGCGCGGGGCGGGCCCGCTTCCTCATGGGCGACGGCTACGTCTTCGACACGATCGCCGCCCCCATCCTCGGCGGCTCCTACAAGCTGGCCGAGCCCGGCAACCTGCGGGGCATGGTGACCGGCGATCGCGCCGACGGGATCACCGGCACGCTCGGGCCGGTCGAGGGCATCGAGGCGACCGCGACGGCGCGCGACGCCGCCCGCGGGACGGTCAGCACGGTGCGCGGGACGATCGCCCCCGACCCTCGTACCGCGCCGATCGTCGGCGGCCTCGTGCAGGACGAGCCGGCCGTGCGGGTGCTGGACGGGATCGAGGGCGGCACCCTGACCCTGCGGATCTCGATCTCCAGCCCCGACCTGCGCCGCCCGGTCACCTACCGCAACGTCTACGCCGCCGCCGGCGACGTGGCGGCACTCGCCAGCGGGCAGGTGCCGCGGCTGCTGGCGATCCTGATGCAGAACGGCGTCCGGCCGATCAGGGTGTCCGGGCTGACCGTCGACCAGTCGCTGCGGCCCGCCGTGAGGGCCGCGAGGATCGTGGGCGCGCGGGTGCGCCCGCGCCGCGTCCGGCCCGGCGCGCGGGCGACGCTGCTGCTCGTCGTGCAGCCCTGGCAGGCCGATGCGCGCGTCGTGCGGGTGCCGATCCGGATCCCGTCCGGCGTCGGCCCGGGGCCCGTCGCGCTGCGGGTCGTCCCCAACACCAGCGACGGCTTCGACCCCGTCCCCGCCGACCTCACCGAGGACCTCGGGACCGAGAGCGGCCCCGTCGCGCGCCGCGCAGCCGTCGCGGCGGTCGACCGCGGCGCGGCGCGGCAGCGCGGCACCCGCCTTGAGCGCCTGAGGGGCGCCCTGCGGCGCGCCACGGACGACCGCAACGACGCCGTGCGCCTGCTCGCGCCCGGGGAGCCGGCCGACGATGCCGATGCCGGCCGCGAGGTCGGCGTGCCCTACGTGATCTACGGCGGCCGGGCGGCGGCGGAGATCGTCGTCCCGCGCCGGGGCCGCCGCCCGCCCTCGCGCTTGGGGACGGGCCCCTAGGCCTCTCCGAGCAGCGCCTCGGCGCGCCGGAGGGCAGCGCGGGCGGCCGCGAGCGGCGTCTCGCCGTACTCCATGACCCACGCGCCCCCCGGCAGGCCGCCGACGAAGACGTACCAGCCGCCGGAGTCGTGGGCGCGGGGCCCGTCGACGCGCACCCCGGGGCGGGCGGCGAGCGCCGCCAGGCGGGCCTCCTCCTCGGCTGGGAGGGGCGCCGCCGGGGCGCGTCCCAGCGGGGTCGCGAACTCCTCGAGCCGCGCGATCCAGCCCTCCTCGTCGCGGCGGCGGCCGGTGAGGGCCTCGACCGCCGCGCCGGGCGACGGCCAGACGGGATCGCCGGCGACCGGGTCGTCGGTCATGGCCCAGCCGTCGGGGACCTCGGAGACGCGGACGCGCGCCCCGTCCGGGAGCGCCAGCTCGACGCGACGGGAGCCGGGGACGCTGTCGTCGCGCACGACCACCTCGCCGTCCGGCGCGGGCAGGCTGCGCGTGCCGCGCCTACGCCTCGCCGGCGTCCACCATCTCCTCGGCGGGCACGTCCCGCCAGACGTGCGCGGGGAGACCGGCCACCAGCTTGGCCGGCGGCACGTCGCGCGTCACGAGCGCCCCGGCGGCGACGAAGGCCTCGGCGCCGATCTCGATGCCCGGGAGGATGACCACCCCGCCGCCGACGCGCGCGCCGCGGCGGATGATCGCCCCCCTGATCCGCTCGTGGCGCGCCTCGGTGCGGCCCATGAGGTTGTCGTTGGTCGTGGTCACGCAGGGCGCGATGAAGACGTGCTCCTCGAGCTCCGAGTAGGCCGTGATGTACGAGTTCGACTGGATCTTGGTGAAGGCGCCGATGGGCACGTCGTTCTCGACGCAGACGCCGCGGCCGATGACGACCCCCTCGCCGACCGTGCAGCGCTCGCGCACGGTGGCGAGGTCGCCCACGATGGCGTTGGGGCCGAGCGTCGTTCCGGCG
The DNA here is from genome assembly GCA_036257075.1 of Miltoncostaeaceae bacterium. Taxonomy (GTDB): domain Bacteria; phylum Actinomycetota; class Thermoleophilia; order Miltoncostaeales; family Miltoncostaeaceae; genus DATAGF01. Next base: position 8,740 of record DATAGF010000148.1, on the reverse strand, counting down.
TAGACCAGCGCCCCGCTGCAGACGGCGGCGCCGTCACCGATCTCGAGCGGCGCCAGCGGCGCGCGCCTGCTGGTCGAGCGCGAGGACAGCTTGGGCTGCTTGCCGAGCACGACGTTGTCCTGGATGACGACGCGGTCGCCGATGCGGGTGCCGTCGTGGATGACGACGTTGGCGCCGATCTCGACCTCGTCACCGATGACGACGCCCTCGCCCAGGACGAGGTTCTCGCGGCTCACGCGCGGGCCTCCTCGGCCAGGCGGACCGGCTCGCCCGACGCCGCGAGCGAGGCGGTCATCGCCTCGAGCACCTCCACCACGGCGGCGCCGGCGCGCCCGTCGGACGGGGTCGGCCCGCGGTCGCGCACCGCCTGGGCGAAGCGCTCGCACACCACCCGGAGCGGCTCGGTGGCGGGCACCTTCGGGATGTGGATGTCGCCGGACCGCACCTGGATGTACTCGCCGTAGGTCTCGGTGCGGGGGATCGGCCCCTTGTCGTAGATCGTCACCTTGCGCTCGGTCTCCATGTCGTCGAACACCACCATCCGCTCCGACCCGATCACGGTCATCTTCCGCATCTTGTGGGGGTCGAGCCAGCTCAGGTGGAGGTGGCCGAGGATGCCCGACGGGAACCTGATGCGCCCGAACACCACGTCCTCGACGCCCGGCTGGAGGTAGCTCTCGCCGCTCGCAGAGACCTCGACGGGGCGCTCGCCCACCAGGTGCAGCATCACCGAGATGTCGTGGGGCCCGAGGCTCCAGAGCGCGTTCTCGTCCGGCCGCACGATCCCGAGGTTCACCCGGTTGCCGTAGAGGTAGAAGACCCGCCCCAGGCGCCCCTCGTCGACGATGTCCTTCACCGCCTGCACGGCCGGGTGGTAGATGAGCAGGTGGTCGACCATCAGCACCCGCTCCCCCTCGTCGGCCACCGCGACGAGGTCGTTCGCCTCGCGGGCGGTCAGCGCCAGGGGCTTCTCCACGAAGGCGTCGAGCCCGGCCTCCAGCGCCCTCCGCGCCAGCGGCGCGTGGGTCGGCACCGGGGTGGCGATCACGACCGCGTCGAGGCCGCGGTCCTCGAGCAGGTCCTCGTAGCGGGCCGTGAAGCGGCTCTCGGGGTAGGACGAGCGGTGGCGCTCGAGCACCGCCTCGTCCTGGTCGCACACCCACGCCAGCCGGCAGCCGTCGATGCGGGCGAAGTTGCGGGCGAGGTTCGGGCCCCAGTAGTTCATGCCGACCACGCCGACGGCGATCGTCCCGTCGCTCACAGCCGCCACACCCTCCCGTTGGCGGCCGGGACCACGTTGCGCAGGTCCACGACCAGGGCCGCCTCCCGGCCGATCATCTCCCAGTCGACGCCCCGGTGGGCGGTGACGACCACGACGGCGTCGTAGGCGTCGATCGTCTCGGCGTCCAGCGGGACGCTCTCGAGGCCGCGCTGGGGCAGCGACGCCACGTGGGGGTCGTGGTACTCGACGAGGGCGCCGTCGTTGCGCAGCAGCTCGATGACCTTCAGCGCCGGGCTCTCCCGCGTGTCGTTGACGTCGGCCTTGTAGGCGACGCCCACCACCAGCACGCGGCTGCCGTTCAGCGCCTTCCGGTGGGAGTTCAGGGCCCGCGCCACCTTCCCCACGCAGAACTCGGGCATCTGGGAGTTGACCTTCCCCGCCAGCTCGATGAACTCGGTGTGGAGGTCGAACTCGCGCGCCTTCCAGGTGAGGTAGAAGGGGTCGATCGGGATGCAGTGCCCGCCCAGGCCCGGCCCGGGGCGGAAGGGCATGAAGCCGAAGGGCTTTGTGGCGGCGGCCTCGATCACGTCCCAGACGTCGATCCCCATGCGGTCGCAGAGCATCGCGAGCTCGTTGACGAGCGCGATGTTGACGCTGCGGAAGATGTTCTCCAGCAGCTTCGTCAGCTCGGCGACCTCGGGGCTGCCGACCGGCACGAGCGTCTCGCAGGCGAGCCCGTAGACGTCCATCGCCCGCCGCGTGCAGGCAGGGGTCAGGCCGCCGATGACCTTGGGCGTGGTCGCGGTGGTCCAGTCCTCGCGGCCCGGGTCCACCCGCTCGGGGGAGAAGGCGAGGTTGAAGTCGCGCCCGGCCCGCAGCCCGGAGCGCTCGAGCACCGGGGCGAGCTCCTCCCGGGTCGTGCCCGGGTAGGTGGTGCTCTCCAGGACCACCAGGTGGCCCGGCCGCAGGCGGCGCGCGAGGCTCTCGGCGGCGCCGAGGACGGCCGACAGGTCGGGCTCGCGGTGCTCGGTGAGCGGCGTGGGGAGGCAGATGAGGACCGCGTCGACCGAGCGCAGGTCGTCCCAGGAGGTGGTCGCCCGCATCGTCCCGGCGCCCACGAGCGGGGCGAGCCGGGCGCTGGGCACGTCCTCGATGTAGGACTCGCCCGCGTTGACCCGGTCGACCTTCGACTGGACGGCGTCCAGCCCGAGGACGGGGACGCCGGCCTCGGCGAACGTCACCGCGAGCGGCAGGCCGACGTAGCCGAGCCCGACCACCCCGACCCGGGGTGCGTCGCCGCTCAGCGGAGGGGCGATCGGGTCGCCGGGTGGAGGAAGCTGGTCGCCAACGGCCGGTTATCCTAGTCGATCGGCGACAACCACTGAAAGGAAGGTCCCCTGAGGCCGGAGTCGGCCCTCGCCGGGCTCCCCCGGCTTGTGCGCGTCGCCGACGAGGCGCGCTGGCGCGGCCAGTCGGCCGTGGCGACGGCGATCGTGGTGGCGCTCTTCTGGGGCGCCACCTGGCTCGTCGGCGAGACCATCGAGCTCACCCGGACCGTGCTGGCCTTCGCGGTCGTGGCCGTGCCGACCTTCGTCTTCGCGGCCCACGGAAGCGCGCGCCGCGTGCGCGAGGCGGTCACCCGCTCCACCCCGCCGCCTCGGGCGTCGGTGCACGAGACCCCCGCGAGCTCGCGCGAGCGGCGGCTGCGCCTGGCCGGCATCGTGCTCACCGGCATCATCGCCCTGCTCGTCTTCGAGCGCTTCACGGACGGCGGCGGCGTCATGGCGGGGCTGATCGCCGGCCTGCTGCTGGCGCTCGGGATCGCCGACTGGCGCGAGGCCGGAATCTGGGAGGCCGCCGAGCGCGTGCGCGAGACCCGCATCTATGTCCTCGTCCGGGCCAACGCGCTCACCCCGCGGCTCGGCATCCGCGAGGTCTACGAGGCGCCCCGCCCCGGCCGCGAGGGCGAGGGCGCGTACGAGCCGAGCCCCTTCGACCTGGAGATCTGATGGAGTTCCCGCCTGCCGCGACCTGGCGCCACCTCGGCGCCCGCGAGGGCTTCGAGGCCCTCTTCCCGGTCCGCTCCGTCGGCGGCTGGCGGCTGGAGGGCTGGACGGCCGCCGTCGAGGAGGGGCGCGCCTGGGGGCTGCGCTACGCGATCGTGCTCGACGACGAGGGCCGCACGCGCGAGGCGCGGGTGGAGTGCCGCCACGAGGGCGGTACGCGCGACGTGGCCCTCGAGGGCGACGGCCGCGGCGGCTGGCTGGTCGACGGCGCGCCCGCGCCCCACCTCGACGGCTGCCTGGACGTCGACCTCGAGGCCTCCGCCTTCACGAACGCCTTCCCCGTCCGGCGCCTCGGCCTCGCGGTCGGCGCCGGCGCGGAGGCGCCCGCCGCCTGGGTGCGGGCCCCCGGCCTCGCCGTCGAGCGGCTCGAGCAGAGCTACGCCCGCCTGCCCGACGAGGACGGGCGCGCCCGCTACGACTACGCCTCTCCCGGGGTGGGCTTCGCCGCTGTGCTGGCGTTCGATCCGCACGGCCTGGTGACCGACTACCCGGGCATCGCCGTCAGGGTCGCCTAGAGACCGCTGGAGAACCAAGGCCGTGCGGCCCGCCGAGCGAAAACCAAGCGATCCGGATGGACGCGGCCGACGGCGATGCCAGGAGGCATCGGCGTTGACGCGGGCGCCGGAGCGCGCCGGTTCTCTGGTCGGCCGGGGGCCGACAAAGCCGGCGGACGTGCGGCCGACTTCTTCAGTGGGCTCCTAGGCCCCAGGCGGCCACGGCCTCGGCGATCCGCTCGGCCGCCGCCCCGTCGCCGTAATAGGGGGGCCGCTCGGCCGGCATGTGGAGGTCCGCCAGCGCCTCCCGGGTCCGCGCGGGGTCCATGCCCACGAGGCGGTTGAAGCCTCCCGCGACCGTCTCGACCCACTCGGTCTCCTCGCGCAGGGTGATGCAGGGGACGCTGTGGAAGTAGGCCTCCTTCTGCACCCCGCCGGAGTCGGTCAGCACGGCCCGGGCGCCGACCAGCAGCGCGGTGAAGTCGAGGTAGCCGACCGGGGGGCTCAGGCGCAGGGGCGGATGGGCCGCCAGGGGCTCCCACAGCCCCGCCGCGGCGAGGCGGTGGCGGGTGCGCGGGTGCACGGGGAAGGCCATCGGCTCGTCGATCGAGGTCAGCAGCGCAACGAGCGCCGCCAGCGCCTCGGGCGTGTCGGTCGCGGCGGCCCGGTGGACCGTCACGAGCAGGTAGCCCTCCGGCGCCAGGCCCAGGGCCGCCGGCCCCGGGCGGGCGGCCGCCGCCGGCGCGAACAGCAGGCTGGCGTCGAGCATCACGTCGCCCACCTGGACCACCCCGTCGGCGATCCCCTCCCTGGCGAGGTTGGCCACCGCGGCGTCCGTGGGGCAGAAGAGGAGCGCCGACAGGTGGTCGGCGACCACCCGGTTCTGCTCCTCGGGCATGGCGCGGTCGAAGGAGCGCAGCCCGGCCTCCACGTGCCCCAGCGCCAGCCCGGCCTTGGCGGCTGCGAGCGCACCCGCCAGGGTGGTGGTGGTGTCGCCGTAGACCATCACGAGGTCCGGTGCCTCGGCCTCGAGCAGCGGCTCCAGCCGCTGGAGCATGAGCGCGAGCTGCGCCGTGGGGCTGCCCGGGCCGACCCCGAGCGCGTGGTCCGGGCGCGGGATCCCCAGCTCGTCGAAGAAGAGGTCCGCCAGCTCCGGGTCGTAGTGCTGGCCGCTGTGCACCAGCACCTCGTCCGCCCGACGGCGCAGGGCCCGCGAGAGCGGGGCGGCCTTCACGAACTGCGGGCGGTTGCCCACGATCGACACGATCCTCACCGCCCGGTCCCCTCTCGCGCGCTCAGATGCCCTGGAAGCCCACCCCCGCCAGGCGCTGGGTGATGACCTCGAAGCGCCCGGTCGCGACGAGGACCCCGACGCCGACCACGAGCACCGCCGCCGCCGCGTTGACGACGGTCCAGCGGTCGCGCACCCAGCGGAACGCGGTCATGGTACGCGTGACGAAGAGCCCCGCGAGCAGGAACGGGATCCCGAGCCCGAGCGAGTACGTCAGCAGGAGCGAGGCGCCGAGCCCGGGCGAGCCGGTGGGCGCGGCGAAGGTGAGGATGCTGCCGAGAATGGGGCCGATGCACGGGGTCCAGCCCACGGCGAAGGCCGCCCCGACCAGCCCCGCGCCCACCAGGGTGGTGGGCCTGCGCATGGTCTGGAGCCGCCGGTCGGCCTGCAGCAGGCCCAGGCGCGGCAGCGCCACCATCGCCAGCCCGAAGGCGATGAGGAGCGCCCCCGCGACCAGGTTCAGCGTGTCCTGGTCCTGGGTGAGGGAGTAGCCCACCAGGCCGGCGCTCGCGCCGAATGCCGTGAACATCAGCGAGAAGCCGATCACGAAGGCGATCGTGGGCGTGAGGACGTCACGGGTGCGCGACCCCAGCTCGTCGAAGCTCACGCCCGAGATGAAGCAGAGGTAGCCGGGCACCAGCGCCAGCACGCAGGGCGAGGCGAACGAGACGAACCCGGCGGCGAAGGCGACCGGGTAGCTCAACGCCGAGATCTCATCCACGGCAGGATGGTAGCCATGGGGAGCGCACCCGACGCCACCGAGCTCGAGACCGTCACCGCCGCCTACGACGAGGCGGCCGAGGCGCTGCGGCTCGAGGACGACCTCCGGGCCGTGCTGGGCCGCCCTTATCGCGAGATCTCGGCCCAGGTGCCGCTGCGCATGGACGACGGCGGCCTGCGCCTGCTGACGGCCTACCGGGTGCAGCACAACGGCGCCCGGGGCCCCTACAAGGGCGGCCTTCGCTACCACCCCGAGGTGGACCTCGACGGCGTGCGCGCGCTGGCGGCCGGGATGACCTGGAAGACGGCGCTGACCCGGCTCCCCTTCGGCGGGGCGAAGGGCGGCCTGGACGTGGACCCGAAGGGCCTCTCGCCGGCCGAGCTGCAGCGCGCCACCCGGTCCGTGATGGACCGGCTCGAGAAGGTGCTCGGGCCGATGCGCGACATCATGGCCCCCGACATGGGCACCGGCCCGGCCGAGATGGCCTGGCTGATGGACGAGTACGGCCGCCTCCACGGCCACACGCCCGCGATCGTCACGGGCAAGCCGGTCGAGCTCGGGGGCACCGAGGGGCGGATCGAGGCGACCGGCGAGGGGGTGGCGATCGTCGCGCGCGAGGTGGCGGGCGCGATCGGGATGCCCCTCGCGGGAGCGCGGGTGGCCGTCCAGGGCTTCGGCAACGTGGGGAGCCACGCGGCGGCCGCCCTGGCGCGGCTGGGCTGCCGGATCGTGGCGGTGAGCGACGCCTCTGGCGGCGTCTGGAACCCGGACGGCCTCGACGTCGCCGAGCTGGTGCGCCGGGCGCGCGCGGGCGTGGTCGGCCACGACGGCATGGAGGCGGAGCGGATCACCAACGAGGAGCTGCTGGCCCTCGACTGCGAGATCCTCGTCCCGGCGGCCGTCGGCGGGGTGCTGCATGCGGGCAACGTCGGCCGGGTGCGCGCGCGCCTGGTCGTCGAGGGGGCGAACGGGCCCACCACGCCCGCAGCCGAGCGGATGCTGACCGAGCGCGGCGTGACCGTGGCGCCCGATCTCCTCGCCAACGCCGGCGGCGTGATCGTCAGCTACCTGGAGTGGACCCAGAACACGCAGAACGCCACCTGGGAGCGGGCCCAGGTCGACGCCGAGCTGTCGCGCCGCCTGGTCGCCGCCGCGCGGGAGGTGCGCGAGCGGGCCGCGGCCGACGGGCGTACGTTGCGCCAGGCCGCCTACCGGGTGGCGGTCGAGCGCGTGGCGCGGGCGGTGCGCCTGCGCGGCTACGTTTAGGCGGGACGCGCCGAGACGACGACAGGAGGCCGCGATGACCACGGACACATCGAGCGCCCTGCCGGGGATCGAGGTCGTGACCCCCGCCGACGCGGGGTGGGACGATGCCCGCCGCACCTGGAACCTCACGGTCGACCAGCGCCCCGCGGCGGTCTCCACGCCCGCCGACGCCGAGGAGGTGGCCGCCGCCGTGCGGGCCGCGCAGGCCGCCGGCCTGCGCGTCGCCGTCCAGGGCACCGGGCACGGGGCCGGCCCGCGCCGCGACCTGGAGGGCACGCTCCTGATCAACACGTCGCGCATGCGCGGAGGGTCGGTCGATCCGGCGAGCCGCACCGCGCGGGCCGAGGCCGGCGCCCAATGGCAGGACGTCGTGCCCCTGGCGGGCGAGCACAAGCTGGCCGCCCTGCACGGCTCCGCCCCGGACGTGGGCGTGGTCGGCTACACCCTCGGCGGCGGCGTCGGCTGGCTCGGGCGTCGCCACGGCCTGGCCGCCAACTGGCGGTCGACGCCCTGGTGGACGTCGCCTGCCCCGGCTCGGGCTCCTCGCTGATCACCGTCAAGCTGCGCCACATCGGCGGCGCGATCAAGCGGGCGCCCGCCGGCGCGGGGGCCCTCGGCCGCATCGACGGCCGCTTCCTGGTCTTCGTGGCCGGCATCGTGATGACTCCGGAGGCGGGGAAGGCCGTCGCCGAGGCGGCGGCGCGGGTGAACACGGCCGTGTCGGCGTGGGGCTCGGGGCGGTCCTTCTCCAACTTCGCCGACGTCCCGACCGACCCGGAGACCATGTTCGACCCGGAGGCGTACCGGCGACTGCGCGAGATCCGCGCACGCGTCGACCCCGATGGGCTCCTGCTGGCGAACCATCCGATCGCCGGAGGCGGCTGAGGGATACTCTTGGGGCCGGCGAGGTCATGACTCGAGGGAGGTCGGCGGTGGCGACGACGACTGGCATGTCCATTGAGGAGATCCTGGGCGACGCGGCCGAGGACCTCCTGGCCCACCGGTGCGAGACCATCCCGGCCGAGCGCCTCACCCTGCCCTCGCCCCGCTGGGTCGACGAGCAGATCGCCCCGTCCGACCGGCCGACGCCGGTCATGCGCTCGCTGCAGGCGATGCTCGACCACGGCCAGCTCGCAGGCACCGGCTACATGTCGATCCTGCCCGTCGACCAGGGCATCGAGCACTCCGCAGGCGCCTCGTTCGCGCCCAATCCCGACTACTTCGACCCCATCCGCATCATCGAGCTGGCGGTGGAGGGGGGCTGCAACGCCGTGGCGACGACCCTCGGCGGGCTCGGCCTGGCGTCCCGCCGCTGGGCCCACCGCATCCCCTTCCTGCTCAAGCTCAACCACAACGAGTTCCTGTCGTACCCCAACGCGTACGACCAGATCATGTTCGCCTCGGTGCGCCAGGCGCGCGAGCTGGGCGCGGTCGCGGTCGGGGCGACGATCTACTTCGGCTCCGAGGAGTCCAAGCGCCAGATCCAGGAGGTCTCCGCGGCCTTCGAGGCGGCCCACGAGTACGGCATGGCCACGGTGCTCTGGTGCTACCTGCGCAACGCCGCCTTCGACACGACCAAGGACGGCGGCCCGGACTACCACGTCGCCACCGACCTCACCGGCCAGGCGAACCACCTCGGCGTGACGATCGAGGCCGACATCATCAAGCAGAAGCTGCCCG
>DATAGF010000147.1:0-10073 GCA_036257075.1 Miltoncostaeaceae bacterium | reverse complement strand
GGCTGGTCATGGTCCCTCCCGGGCTCGGGGATCGGGCGAGCCTAACCCGGCGCTCCCTCGAGGTGCGTGGCCCACCGCCACCATCGTGGTCGCGCCGGCCAACACGATGGTGCTGGGCGCGACCAGCACGACCATCGTCATCCCGACGGCCGTGGCGCGCCGCCCGCGTCGGGCTAGCGAACGCTGAGGATGCGACCGGCCGGGCCGTGCCGGATCGGGCCGCCCGGCCCGTCATACTCCTCGACCGGCGGGGCGGAAGCCGAGCGCCCCTCGACGACGAGCGGCTCGCCGTAGCGGCGGCGCTTCGTGGCGTCCCGAGCCCGTTCGAGCAGCCGGGCGAGGAAGGGCTCGGAGATCGGAGCCGTAGCATCTCGGCCTCCGGTAGCCCGACGACGTCGCCGGGGAAGAGGCGAAGCGGGGACAGCCCGACCGTCGCCGGACGCGGCGTGACGGCCAGGGCGCTGAGAACGGCGCCGTCACACCGCCCGAGCGCCCCTCGGAACCGCTCGTCGGCCTCGTTCACCCAGTCCATAGGAGGGGGCGGTGTTCGCGTGGCAGGTAGGCCGCTCCCAATCCCACCCAGCGCGCAGCGCACGCTGAGGATGTGCCCCGGCGGGCCGTAGCGGATCGGCCCCATCCCCGCCCGCTCGTCGAGGCTCTCGCCGAGCCCGTCGGCGTCGAAGACGAGGATCGGATCGGACCCGCTCCGCGACCGGGAGACGCGGGCCGCCCGCTCGACGAGATCGCGGAGCCGCTCGGGGAGTCGCCACTCCCGGTACTCCCGGAGGTCGCCGGGGAGAAGGAGACCTCCTCGTGGGAAGAGCCCTACCGGGTCCGCAGCGCGATCTCGACCGGATCGCCGCCGTCGAGGCTCACGGCGCACCCGGCCAGGTCATCGGGAGGGGCGTCGACCGTCGCGTCGGCGGACGCCTCGTCGCCCCCGGAGACGGTGACCTCCACCGCCTCGAGCGGCGACGCCGTCGTCGTCCCATCGTCGTCCCGCAGGACCGGGCTGACGTTCACGGTGCGCTCGTCCTCCCCGGTGTTCTCCAGCGTCACGTGGAGGATCGCGTCGCCCCCGTCCGCGATGCAGTGCGACCCGGACGCCACGACCTGGACCAGCGTCCCGATGTCCTCCGGCTCGCCGGTGATGTCGCTCGAGCTGCAGCCGGCCAGGAGGGCGAGGGCGGCGAGGCCCGCAGCGGGGCCGGCCCGGAGGGGGCGGCGCGGGCGGGGCGGGCTCACCTCACCGAGATGATCCCGGCGTACGGCGCCGAGTACCGGATCGGGCGGACCGGCTCGTACTCCTCGACCGGCGGGGCGGCCGCCGGCTGCTCCTCGCGGTCCTTCGCCATCATCTCGGCGAAGGCCGGGGAGGGTAGCGGGCGGTAGCGGGAGCGGTCTTCCATGCCCGTGAATTCTACGCTCGGCCAGGGGAGGCCACGCTAGGCGCGGGCGTCGGTTACGGCGGCCCTTCGGGACAGGAGGACGCCCGGCGGCCGGGGGCAGGAATCCGGAGCGCCCCCGGCCGAGTCGCCGGGGGTCCTGGGCGGCCGCACCCCCCGCGCAGTTCAGCCGAAGCCCCCAAGCAGGAGGGTCCCCTGGGGGCCAACGGCCGCCCAGGGGCCCGTTGCAAGCCGCCGGAAGGCGGCCCGCGCGATCAGTCGAAGGGGTTATCGCCGCCGGTGAACGCGTGCAGCTGGGCGTTCGAAGGCGGCTGCTGGAGGAGCTGGAAGTAGACGCCCTCCGGGTCCGCGAAGTTGAGCACCTGGCGGGTGCCGAAAGCCTCGCCGTAATCCCACTGCGCCGCGGCTGGCATCACCGCCAACCCGTACGACGGCCGGCACTCCTACGCGAGCCTGCTCATCCACGCCTCGCGCTCCCCGCTGGCCGTGGCGGCAGCCCTCGGGCATGCCTCGGCCCAGACGACCTGGAAGCACTACGCGCACCTGTTCGACGAGGCGCGCTTGGCCAGTTCGATCGACCCCGAGAGGGCGATCTTCGCCGCCCGACGTGCGACGACTGTTCGCCCAGAGTGCGACAAGCGCCAGCGCCGCCATCTGCAGTTGGTGAGTTAGAAGGACGAGAACCCGCTCGACAAGCGGGCTCTCAGCCAGCACGCGCGGCAGGATTCGAACCTGCGACCTCTGGCTCCGGAGGCCAGCGCTCTATCCACTGAGCTACGCGCGCTCGGCCGCCTAGGTTAGCTGTCCGCGAGCTCGAAGTCGTAGCGCGAGGCGAGCTCGGCCATGGTGGCGGGGTCGGAGGCCCGACCCAGGGCGGCCAGCTCGCGGAGGTAGCCCTCGAGGCCGGCCGGGGCGAAGAGGTTGAGCACCCGCGCCGGCTCGGCGCTCTCGTTGGCGAAGGTGTGGACGACCCCGGGCGGCACGGCGAGGAAGGTGCCGGGGCCAGCCTCGACGCGCCTGCCCTCGACCTGGAAGACGAGGGCGCCGTCGATCACGTAGAAGCAGTCGTGCATCTCGCGGTGGAGGTGGGGCGGCGGGCCCCGGAAGCCGGGCGCGAAGGTCGTGTCGATGAGGGCGAATCGCCCGCGGGTGTCGGCGTGAGCGGCCTTGATCTCGCCGTGGGTGGTGCCCATCGGCAGCGCCTCCCCCTCGCCCGGGCCGCGGATGATCGGCTCGTCCATGGACGGCATGATCCCCCATGTGCGGATCGCCGTCATCTCGGACACCCACATGCCGCGCCGCGGCCTCGCCCTGCCGCCGGCGTGCCTCGAGCGGCTCCGCGCCGCCGACCTGATCGTTCACGCCGGCGACTGGTCGTCGATGGACGCCGTCGCCCTCGTGCGGGGGATCGGCGCACCCGTGGTCGGCGTGCGGGGGAACGTGGAAGAGCCGGCCGTGCGTGCGGCGCTGCCGGCCACCGCGGAGGCCGAGGTGGGTGGCGTGAGGATCGGGGTGGTCCACGACGGCGGCCCCGGCGACGGGCGCCCGTCGCGGCTGCGCCGGCGGTTCCCGTCGGCCGACGCGGTGGTGTTCGGCCACTCGCACATCCCCTGGCACGAGGTCGGCGGGGACGGACTGGTGGTCGTCAACCCCGGCAGCCCGACCGACCGGCGCCGCTCGCCGCGCCACAGCATGGCCGAGATCGAGGTGGACGGCGGCCGCATCGCCGCGGTCGCGTTCTGGGCGGTCGACGAGCCGGCCGGGCCCCTCGAGGCGGAGCTGGTGCGGGGCGGCCCTCGTTAACATCGCCGGATGGACCTGTACGTCAGCCTGGTGGGAACGGCGGCGTCGGTGCCGACGGCTGCGCGGGGGACCGCGGCGACGCTGATCTCGCGGGGCGGCGAGCGCTGGCTCGTGGACTGCGGCGAGGGGACCCAGCGGCAGCTCCTGCGCTCGGGGCTCGGCCTGGTCGACCTCGACCTCGTGCTGGTCACGCACCTGCACGGCGATCACTACCTCGGCCTGCCCGGGCTGCTGAAGACCTACGGCCTGCGCGGGCGCGACCGGCCCCTGCGCATCGCGGGGCCGCGGGGGCTGTCGCGGCTGCTCGAGGTGCTCCGGCCGGTGATCGGCCGCACGCCGTTCATCCTCGACATCGACGAGATCGACGAGCGCTACGCGGGCGTCGTGGACGCGGGGGAGGGGTACCGCCTCGAGCACCTGCCGACGCGCCACAGCGTCCCGTCGCTGGCGTTCGCCCTCGTGGAGGACGACCGCCCGGGGGCGTTCGACGTCGCGGCCGCCCGCGCCCTGGGGGTCGAGGAGGGCCCGGACTTCGGCCGCCTGCAGCGCGGCGAGGACGTGGCGACGGCCGCCGGCCGGACGGTGCGGCCGTCCGAGGTGCTCGGGCCGCCGCGGGCGGGGCGGACCGTGGTCGTGACCGGCGACACCGAGCCGTGCGAGCCCGTGCTGGACGCCGCCCGCGGCGCATCGGTGCTCGTCCACGAGGCGACCTTCCTCGACGACGAGCGAGACAGGGCCCGCGAGACCCGCCACTCCACGGCCCGCGAGGCGGCGGCCCTGGCCCGCGACGCCGACGTCGGCCTGCTGGTGCTCACCCACCTGTCGAGCCGACACGCCCCGCGGGAGGTGCGCGAGGAGGCCGAGCGCGAGTTCCCGCGCGTGCTCGTGCCGCGCGACTTCGACCAGGTCCAGGTCCCGTTCCCCGAGCGCGGCGAGCCGATCGTGCACCCGGCCCGCGGCCGCCGCGGGGCGGCCCCGGACGCTCCGTCGGAGGCACCTGCTACCGTGGCACCCATCGACCTTTAACCCGGTCCCGCGAGGCCGGAAAGGAGATCAGATGGTCGTGCGCTCGTTCCCCCGCGTCATCACCCTGCGCGCATAGCCCCCGTCGCGGAGAAGGTGCTGGTCGACGCCGACCAGCTGCGGCGCACGCTGGCCCGGATCGGCCACGAGATCGTGGAGCGCCACGGCGACCCCGAGGGCATCGCGCTGGTCGGGATCCACACCCGCGGCGTGCCGCTGGCCGCGCGCCTGGCGCGCCTGATCGGGGAGTTCGGCGGGAGCGAGCCGGCCTTCGGCACGGTGGACATCGCGCTCTACCGCGACGACGTCGGGCTCGACAACCGGCGCGGCGCGCTGCCGGTCGTGGGCGACACCGTCCTCGACTTCGACGTCTCCGAGCGCGCCGTGATCCTGGTGGACGACGTGGTCTACACGGGGCGCACCATCCGGGCGGCCATCGACGCGATCTTCGACTACGGGCGGCCGCCGTTGGTGCAGCTCGCCGTCCTGGTCGACCGCGGCCACCGCGAGCTCCCGATCCGGCCCGACTACGTGGGGAAGAACCTGCCGACCTCGCGCTCCCAGCGCGTGAGCGTCCGCCTCGAGGAGATCGACGGCGAGGACGAGGTCGTGCTCCAGAACGACGCGGAGGGCTCGCAGTGACACGCCGCTCGCTGATCTCCATCGCCGACCTCGACCGCGCGGGGATCGCCCGGATCCTGCGGGTGAGCAACCGCTTCGCCGAGGTCATGCAGCGGGACATCAAGAAGGTCCCGACGCTGCGCGGGCGCACGATCATCAACATGTTCTTCGAAGCCTCCACGCGCACCTCGACCTCGTTCGAGCTGGCCGGAAAGCGCCTCTCGGCAGACGTGGTCAACGTCAAGGGCTCGGGCTCGAGCGTCGAGAAGGGCGAGACGCTCAAGGACACGGTCCTCACACTGGCCTCCTACGCGCCGGACGTGCTGGTCATCCGCCACCAGGCGGTCGGCGCCTGCCACATCGCGGCCCGCCACACCGACGCGGCGGTGATCAACGCCGGCGACGGCAAGAACGAGCACCCCACCCAGACCCTGCTCGACCTCTACACGATCGAGCGAGAGGTGGGGCCGCTCGACGGGCTCCACGTCGCATTCGTCGGCGACATCGCCCACTCGCGCGTGGCCCGGTCCGGCATCCGGGGCTTCCAGACGGTCGGGGCGCGCGTGTCGCTGATCGCGCCGCCGACGCTGATCCCGCGGGACGCCGAGGAGGCCCTTGGCGTGGCGGTGTCGACGGACATGCGCGACGTCGCCGACGCCGACGTGGTCTACGTGCTGCGGATGCAGCTCGAGCGTATGGGCCCGGGCGGCTTCGTCCCCTCCCTGCGCGAGTACGCCGCGACCTACGGCGTCGACCACTCGCGCCTGCGCCCCGGCCAGCGGGTCCTGCACGCCGGCCCGATCAACCGCGGCGTCGAGATCTCGGGGGCGCTGGCCGACGACCCGGGCACGCTGATCGTGCGCCAGGCGGCCAACGGCATGATCGTGCGGATGGCGGTGCTCTACGACCTGCTGTCCGAGCCCGCCGCCGTGCCCGAGGCCGCCGCGCCGGTCGAGGCCCTCACCGTCTGATGGCACCCCGGCTCGTCCAGCGGCCAGGCCCGGCCGCCTCCCTCGTGCTGCGCGGGGCCCGGGTGCTCGACCCCGCGGCGGGGATCGACGAGGTCCGCGACCTGGTGGTTCGCGACGGCCGCGTGGGCGGCTCGCCGGAGGGCCTGGAGGAGGTCGACGCGGGGGGCCTGGTGGCCGTCCCCGGGTTCGTCGACCCGCACGTCCACCTGCGCACGCCGGGCCGCGAGGACCTGGAGGACATCGCCACCGGCACCGCGGCGGCGGCCGCCGGGGGCTTCGTGACGATCCTGGCCATGCCCAACACGTCGCCGGTGGTGGACACGGCCGCGGTGCTGCACTCGCTGCTCGAGCGCGGGGAGCGCGACGCCGCGGTGCGGGTCGGCTTCCTCGCGGCGATCACGGCGGGGCAGAGGGGGGCCGAGCTCACCGAGCAGGTCGAGCTTGCCCGCGAGGGGGCGGCCGGCTTCAGCGACGACGGTCACCCCGTCGCCGACGCCGGCGTGATGCGGCGGGCGCTCCAGTACCAGCGCATCACCGGCCTGCCGCTCGTCCTGCACGAGGAGGACCCATCGCTCTCGGGGACCGGCGTGGTGCACGAGGGCGCCGTCGCGAGCCGCCTGGGGCTGGCCGGCATCCCGTCGATCTCCGAGAGCGTCGCGGTCGCGAGGGACGCCGCCCTGGCCGAGTACGAGGGCGGCCGCATCCACATCTGCCACGTCTCCGCGGCCGAGACGGCCGAGGAGGTCCGCCGGGCCAAGGCGCGCGGGGTGCGCATCACGGCCGAGGTCACGCCCCACCACCTCGCGCTCACCGACGAGGCCGTGGCCTCGCTCGACCCCTCGCGCCACAAGATGAACCCGCCCCTGCGCGATGCTTCCGATCGCGAGGCCCTCATCGCCGCCCTCGCCGACGGCACCATCGACTGCGTCGCGACCGACCACGCGCCGCACGCCTTCGACGAGAAGGAGGTCCCGTTCGAGGAGGCGCCCTTCGGCGTGACCGGCCTCGAGACGGCCTTCGCCGCCTGCCACACCCACCTCGTCCGCCCCGGGCTGATCGGCCTGGAGCTGCTGGTGCGCCGCATGGGCTCCGACGCGGCCGCGGCGCTCGGCCTGCCGGCGCCGACGCTGGCGGAGGGGGCCGTCGCCGACCTCGCGCTGCTCGACCTGGAGGAGGCGGTCCAGGTGGGCCATGATGGGTTCCAGAGCCGGTCGCGCAACTCGGCCTTCCTCGGCGAGGAGCTCGTCGGACGGGTGAGGCTCACGATCGCGGGAGGTCAGATCGCATGGCGGCTGTGAACGACCGGCGTCACCCGGCGCTGCTGGAGCGAGACCGGACCGGGCTGATCCTGATCGACGTCCAGGAGGCCTTCCGCCCGGTCATCGACGGCTTCGAGGGGGTCGTCGCGAACTGCGGCCTCCTCGCCGAGGGCTTCGGCGTCCTCGGCCGGCCGGTGCTGGTGAGCGAGCAGTATCCCAAGGGCCTCGGCCACACCGTCCCCGAGCTGGCGGAGCGCCTCCCCGAGGGCGCGCGCCTGGTCGAGAAGGTGCGCTTCTCGGCCTGCGGGGTCAGCGCCTTCGACGAGGCGATCGCCGAGGCCGGCGCCCAGAGCTGGGTCGTCGCCGGCATCGAGGCGCACGTCTGCGTCAACCAGACCGTGCACGACCTCCTGGAGCTCGGCTTCCAGGTGCAGGTGGCGGCCGACGCGGTCTCGTCGCGCACGGGGCGCAACCGCGACCTCGGCATGGCGAAGATGTCCGCCGCCGGGGCGGGGACCACCAGCGCCGAGATGGCCCTCTTCGAGATGCTGGAACAGGCCGGCTCGGACGAGTTCAAGCAGATCTCGCGCATGGTCAGGTGAGCCGGGACGGCCGCGCCTGGGTCGTCCTGGAGGACGGCCTGACCCTGTCGGCGCGCTCGGCCGGGGCCCCGGGCACCGCCCTGGGCGAGATGGTGTTCACCACCGGGATGACCGGCTACCAGGAGGCCGTCACCGACCCCTCCTACCTGGGGCAGAACCTCTGCTTCGCCGCTCCGATGATCGGCAACTACGGGGCCGGGCCGGGCCACGACGAGAGCGCGCGGCCCTGGCCGGGCGCGGTGGTGATGGCCCGCGCCGGCGACGGCCCCGGCGCCGCCGGCCCCACCGGCTGGCGCTCGTGGCTGCGCGAGCGCGGGGTGGTGGCCGTCGACGGCTGCGACACGCGCCGCCTCGTGCGCCATCTTCGCGAGCGCGGCGCGATGCGCGGCGGCGTCTCTGACGAGCTCGGCCCCGAGGAGCTGCTCGCGCGGGTGCGCGAGCACCCGGTCCTCGACGGGCGCGACCTGGCCGCCGAGGCCGCCGGCGCCTCCCGGGCGCTGGGCGACGACGGCCCCCGGGTCGTCGCCATCGACTGCGGGATGAAGGAGAGCATCGCCCGGGGCCTGGTGGCGGCGGGGTGCCGCCTCGAGGTCGTGCCGGCCGGGACCGGCGCCGGCGACATCCTCGAGCGCGGGCCCGACGGCGTCTTCGTCTCCAACGGCCCCGGCGACCCGGCCGCGGTCACGCCGGTCATCGAGGCCGTGCGCGGGGTGCTCGGCCGGGTGCCCGTCTTCGGCATCTGCCTCGGCCACCAGATGCTCGCCCACGCCCTCGGGCTGAGCACGCGCAAGCTGCCCTTCGGCCACCGCGGGGCGAACCACCCGGTGCGCCGGGCGGCCGACGGCGGCGTCGAGATCACCGTCCAGAACCACGGCTACGCGGTCGAGGCGGGCGCCCTGCCGGACGGCGTCGCGGTCACTCGGACGAGCCTCTTCGACGGCTCGGTCGAGGGGATCGCGGCGCCGGAGCTGCGCGCCTGGTCTGTGCAGTACCACCCCGAGGCGAGCCCGGGCCCGCGCGACGCCCGCTACATGTTCCGCGAGTTCGCGGGGGCCATTGCCTAGGCGGAGCGACATCGGCACCGTGCTCGTGCTCGGGAGCGGCCCGATCGTGATCGGCCAGGCGGGCGAGTTCGACTACTCGGGCACCCAGGCGTGCCGGGCCCTGCGAGCCGAGGGCTACCGGGTGGTGCTGGTCAACTCCAACCCGGCCACGATCATGACCGACCCCTCGGTGGCCGACCGCACCTACGTGGAGCCGCTCGACATGGAGGCCGTCGAGGCCGTCATCGCGCTGGAGCGGCCCGACGCCCTGCTGCCGACGCTCGGTGGCCAGACCGCCCTGAACCTGGCCATGGAGCTCTCGGCCGAGGGGGTGCTCGACAGATATGGGGTGGAGCTGATCGGCGCCGACGCCGAGGCGATCCGGCGGGCCGAGGACCGCGAGGCCTTCCGCCGGACGATGGCCGCGGCCGGCCTGGCCGTCCCCGAGAGCCGGGTCGTCGGCGAGCTGGCCGCCGGGCGGGCGGCGGCGGCCGAGCTCGGCCTGCCGGTGATCCTTCGCCCGGGCTTCACCCTCGGGGGCGAGGGGGGAGGGGCCGCCCGCACCTCGGCCGAGCTCGAGGAGCGCCTTGCCCGGGCGCTCGACGCGAGCCCCATCGGGCAGGTGCTGATCGAGCGCTCGGTCCTCGGCTGGGCCGAGATCGAGCTCGAGGTGATGCGCGACGGCGTCGACAACGCGGTGGTCGTCTGCTCCATCGAGAACATCGACCCGATGGGCGTGCACACCGGCGACTCGGCGACGGTGGCCCCGGTGATGACCCTCTCGGACCCGGAGCTCCAGGCGCTGCGCGACGCGGCCCTGACGGTCATCCGCGCGGTCGGCGTCTCGACGGGGGGCGCCAACGTCCAGTTCGCGCTGAACCGGGCCACCGGCGAGATGGTCGTGATCGAGATGAACCCGCGCGTCTCGCGGAGCTCCGCCCTGGCGTCGAAGGCCACCGGCTTCCCGATCGCCAAGATCGCGGCCCGCCTGGCGATCGGGTACACGCTCGACGAGCTCCCCAACGAGATCACCGGGGTCACCCCGGCCAGCTTCGAGCCCACCCTCGACTACGTCGCCGTCAAGCTGCCCCGCTTCGCCTTCGAGAAGCTCCCGGGCGCCTCGACCGAGCTCACGACCCACATGAAGAGCGTTGGCGAGGTGCTGGCGCTCGGGCGCACCTTCGGCGAGGCCTTCGGCAAGGCCATGGCCGGGAGGGAGCTCGACGCCCGCGTCGCCCCGCCGGCCGGCCTCGACGAGGCGCTCGAGCGCCTGCGCACGCCGTCGGCCGACCGCTACGACGTGCTGCTCTGGGCGCTCGCCGCGGGCGCCCGGCGCGAGGAGCTG
>DATAGF010000096.1:0-4348 GCA_036257075.1 Miltoncostaeaceae bacterium | reverse complement strand
CGACCCCTACCGCGGCGGCACCCACCTGCCCGACCTGACGATGATCTCGGCGGTGCCGCTCGAGGGCGAGGTCGCGGCCTACGCGGTCACGCGCGCTCACCACGCCGACGTCGGCGGCATGGCGCCCGGGAGCATGCCGGCTGGCTCGCGCGAGCTGGTGCAGGAGGGACTGGTCATCCCGCCCGTGCGGCTGGCGGCTGGCGGCGAGCTGGTGCCGGACGTGCTTCAGATCCTTCTGGCGAACACGCGCACGCCCGGCGAGCGCGAGGGCGACGTGCGGGCCCAGCTCGCCGCCCACCGCCTCGCCGAGCGCCGGCTCGCCGAGGTCGCCGCCCGCCACGGCGCGGGCCGGGTGCGCGAGGCCTTCGCCGCGCTCCTGGAGTACGCCGAGCGGCGCACCCGGGCCGCCATCGCCGAGATGCCGGACGGCCGCTACGAGGCGGCCGAGGCGCTCGAGGGCGACGGTGTGGACGACGGCGACCTCTGGATCCGGGTCGCGGTCACGATCGCCGGCGACGGCATGAGGGTCGACTTCACCGGCACCGACGCGGCCGGGCCGGGCAACTGCAACTGCCCGCCGGCCGTCACCCGCTCGGCCGTCTACTTCGTGGTGCGGGCCCTGACCGACCCGGACATCCCGGCCTCGGCCGGCGCCTTCGCGCCGGTCGAGGTGGTCGCGCCGGAGGGCAGCCTCGTCGCCGCCCTCCCCCCCGCCGCCGTGGCGGGCGGCAACGTCGAGACCTCGAGCCGGATCGTCGACGCCGTCATGTCGGCGCTCGGCGGCGCGGTCGACGTGCCCGCCCAGGGCCAGGGCACGATGAACAACGTCACGATCGGCGGCCCGGGCTTCACCTATTACGAGACCATCGGCGGCGGGCAGGGGGCCTCGTCACGCGCCGACGGCCCGTCCGGCGTCCACGTCGCCATGAGCAACACGCTCAACACGCCGATCGAGGCCCTCGAGACCGCCTATCCGCTGCGGGTCGAGTCCTACCGGCTGCGCCGAGGCTCGGGCGGCGCCGGAGCCCGCCGCGGCGGCGACGGGGTCGAGCGGCGCCTTCGGGCGCTGGACGACTGCGAGGCCTCGGTCATCGCCGAGCGGCGCCGGCGGGGGCCCGCGGGCAGGCTGGGCGGGGCGGCCGGCGCGCCCGGACGCACCACCCTCAACGGGGAGGCGCTGCCCTCGAAGTGGCGAGGGCGCCTGCGCCCCGGCGACGTGCTGGGCGTCGAGACGCCGGGCGGCGGGGGGCACGGCGCGCCCCCCGCCTGACGGCGGATCAGCTCGCGAGCCGGGCCGCGGGGACGGCGCTGACCAGGGTCCAGACGCTGTTCCCACAGGCGTGGCAGTGGGCACGGCCCCGGATCCCGGGGCGACGGACGGCCTCGCAGCCGTCGCGGTTGGTGCAGCGAAGGTCGTCTCCCCACGTCGAGGCGCCGCAGTCGGGGCAGGCCTCGGGGAGGTAGTGGGCGCTCGTCACGCGCACTGCGCCCCGGCAGGACCGGCACGCGTAGACCAGGTGCCGGGACAGCCTGAGACGGTGCACGTCGGCGCGGGCACGCCCGGCGTCGGTCGCCGGGTACACGGCCATCTGTGGCCTCCTTCCGTTCGTGCCGATCGGCACGAAGTAGCGGAGGCCGAGACTACCCCGCCGCCGCTCGGCCGACAACCCACCCCGGCCGCTCGGACCTCGGAAATCCGCTCAGGGCGTCGCCGCGATGCCCCCGTTGGCGATGTCCATGCCCACGAGCACGATGACGTCCGCGTCGCCGACCTGGTCGTCCGTGTACCCGTCGAGCGGCGGCGCCCGCGTGACGCCGAGGTCCTTGGCCACGTTCTGGGCCGCCTTGCGCTGCCCCTGCGAGTACATCACCACCGACTTCTGCCGGTCGCTGTCGCCGTCGGGCGGGTTCGCGACCAGCGGGACCTGGTAGCCCTCGTTCTCGAGCGCCGGGGCGACGATGTCGCCCGCCACCCCGTCGATGCCGCTCGCGTTGAAGACGGCCACCGTGTGGGCGCCCTTGTCGATCTGCGGGACGTCCTCCGGCACCGCCGCCTGGTCCGGGGGCGGTGCGGCGGGCGCTTTCTGGCCGCCCTGTTGGGCGGCGGCCGGCGGGCTGGAGTCGGCCGAGGCGGAGCCGCCGTCGTCGCGGACGAACAGGTACCAGACCCCAGCACCGGCGGCGATGAGGACCAGGGCCGTGACGCCGATCACCGCCCCCATCCGGACCTGGCGCTGGATGTCGGGCGACCTGCTCGAGGAGGTGGCGTGGCGAGCCTGGAGGTCGGCGATCCGCTGCAGCGGCGCGTCCACGGCGGCGTCGCCGGTGCGCGCCAGGCGCTCCTCCAGGCGGCGGATGGCGCGGCCCTGCCGGATCGCGGTGACGATGAGGCCGATGGCGGCGAAGGCCGCCAGGATGGCCACCGTCGGAACCACGAGATCGAGCCATTCCACGGGTCGCCAGGGTACCAGGTGCCCCGGCCGCACCCCCGGCCTGCGGGCGTCAGGAGCCCGGCGTCACGCGGTAGGCGTCGAAGACCGACTCCACGTTGCGGAGGGCGTTCACGGCGGCCTTCAGCGTGTCCACGTCGCCCACGTCGACCGTGAAGCGGTCGTGGACCATCTGGTCCTCCATCGCGCAGTGCGCGGAGATGATGTTGATGCCGTTCTCGGAGAAGGCCCGGGACAGGTCCTCGAGCAGCCGCGGGCGGTCCCAGGCGTCCACGGCGATCTCGACCCGGAAGGACTGCTGGTTGGCGCCGCCCCAGCGGACGGCCGTGAAGCGCTCGGTGTTGCGCTGCAGCGCCTTCGCGTTGGGACAGTCCTCCCGGTGGATGGTGATCCCGCGCCCGAGCGAGATGTAGCCGAGGATCGGGTCGCCCGGCACCGGCTTGCAGCACTTGGCGAGGCGCACGAGGACGTCGGCCAGGCCGTCCACCTCGATGCCGAGGTCGCTCGAGGCCGTTGCCGTCTGGGGGCGCCTGCCGCGGGGCGCGACGCCCGGGGGCGCGGCCTCCTCGGCCACCGCCTGGCCCGCCTTGAGGCGGTGCAGGATCTTGTTGACGACCACCTGGACCGAGGTCTTGCCCAGGCCGAGGGAGATGTAGAACTCGTCCGCCTTGCGGAAGCCCATCTCCTGGATGACCTCCAGCAGCAGCGGCGACCCCGCCACCCGCTGGCTGGGCAGCCCGGCCTTGCGCAGGCTCTCCTGGAGCGCCTCGCGCCCCCGGTGCTCGGCGTCCTCGCGGCGCTCGCGCCGGAAGAACTGGCTGATCTTGGAGCGGGCCTTGGTGGTCTTGACCAGGTTGAGCCAGTCGCGCGAGGGCGCCCGCGGCGCCTTCGAGGTGAGGATCTCGACGAAGTCCCCGGACTGCAGCGTGTAGGTCAGCGGCACGATGCGCCCGTTGACCTTGGCGCCGACGCAGCGGTGGCCGACGTCGGTGTGGACGTCGTAGGCGAAGTCGAGCGGCGTCGCGCCGGCGGGCAGATCGCGCACCTCGCCCTTCGGCGTGAAGACGTAGACCTCGTCCGAGTAGAGGTCCGAGCGGAGCGCCTCGAGGAACTCGGCCGGGTCGCGCGTCTCGCTCTGCCAGTCCATCATGCGCGAGACCCAGGCCGGCTGGTCGCCCTTGCCCTCCTTGTAGAGCCAGTGGGCCGCGACGCCGTACTCGGCCGTCCGGTGCATCGCGTAGGTCCGGATCTGGATCTCGAGCGGCTTGCCCTCGGGCCCGAGCACCGTTGTGTGGAGGCTCTGGTACATGTTGGGCTTGGGCATGGCGATCATGTCCTTGAAGCGCCCGGGCAGCGGCTTCCAGAGCGAGTGGATGATGCCCACCGCCCCGTAGCAGTCCTTCACCGAGTCGACCAGCACCCGCATCGCGGTGAGGTCGTAGATCTCGTTGAACTCCTTGCCCTTGCGGGTCATCTTCTCGTAGATCGAGTAGAAGTGCTTCGCCCGCCCGGTGATCTCGACGCCGGTGATCCCGACGGCGCCGAGCTCGCTGCTGAGGATGCGCCCGGCC
The DNA here is from genome assembly GCA_036257075.1 of Miltoncostaeaceae bacterium. Taxonomy (GTDB): domain Bacteria; phylum Actinomycetota; class Thermoleophilia; order Miltoncostaeales; family Miltoncostaeaceae; genus DATAGF01. The sequence continues at coordinate 327 of DATAGF010000096.1, read as the reverse complement.
TCCTCGATGAAGGCCTCGCGGTCCGGCCGGCGCTGGTTGACCATCTGCTGGATCTCGCGGTAGCGGCGCGGGTGCAGGGTCGCGAAGGCCAGGTCCTCGAGCTCCCATTTGAGGGAGTTGATCCCCAGCCGGTGCGCCAGCGGCGCGTAGATCTCGAGCGTCTCCTTCGCCTTCTGGATCTGCTTCGGCTTGGTCATGTAGGCGAGCGTGCGCATGTTGTGCAGCCGGTCCGCGAGCTTGATCACCAGCACGCGGATGTCGCTCGACATGGAGACGATCAGCTTGCGGTAGTTCTCGGCCTGGTGCTCCTCCGAGCTGTCGAAGTGG
>DATAGF010000133.1:0-5510 GCA_036257075.1 Miltoncostaeaceae bacterium | reverse complement strand
CAGATCTCCGCCGAGGCCCGCTCCGCGGCGACCGGCCTCCGGGACCAGGTCGCCACCCTGGCCCTGATGGCGGCCGAGAAGGTCTCGCGCCGCTCCCTGAGCGACGACGACCACCGCCGCCTCATCGAGGAGGCGATCGAGGAGGCCGACCTGTCCGCGGTCGCCACCAACGGCAACGGGAGGACCCCCTCCGAGTGAGCGTCGCGACCACATACGCCGAGGCGCTGTACGAGGCGGCGGCCGACGCCGACGCCGTGCCGCGGGTCACCGAGGACATCGACGCCTTCGCCGCGGCGGTGGAGGAGTCGGAGGACCTGCGCATGGCGCTCGAGAACCCCGAGATCGACTCGGCGGCCAAGTCGTCGGTCATCGCCGCCGTCGCCGCCGACGCCCACCCGCTGGTCCGCAACTTCCTGCTCGTGCTGGTGGAGCGCGGCCGCATCGCCGAGTTCCTCGAGATCGCGGAGGCCTACCGGGAGCGGGTCGCGCGCGCCGAGGACCGGATCGAGGTCGAGGCCGTCACCGCCGTGCCCCTGCCCGGCGACCTCCGCGACCGCATCGTCGAGAGCATCCAGTCCAAGACCAACGCCACCGTGGAGCTGACCGAGTCCGTGGACGCCGACGTCGTCGGCGGGCTGGTCCTGCACGTCGGCGAGGTGGTCATCGACGGCTCGGTCCGCCACCACATCGACGAGCTGCGCCGCGAGCTGACCCGCGCCCCCGTGGAGGGGGCCGTCGCCCCCGCATGACGCGCACGCACACGACCTGAGCAGAGAGGACGAGCCCCAGAGATGAAGCTGCGACCGGACGAGATCACCAAGGTCCTGCGCGAGCAGATCGAGCAGTTCTCGGGGACCGTGGACGTCGATGAGGTCGGCACCGTCCTCCAGGTCGGCGACGGCATCGCGCGCGTGCACGGGCTCAACTCGTGCGTCGCGCTCGAGATGGTCGAGCTGCCCCACGACGTCGTCGGCCTCGCGCTCAACCTCGAGGAGGACAACGTCGGCGTGGTGCTGCTCGGCGAGGACGTCCTCATCAAGGAGGGCGACCCCGTCCGGCGCACGGGCAAGGTCATCCAGGTCCCGGTCGGCGAGGCCCTGCTCGGGCGCGTGGTCGACCCGCTCGGCAACCCGCTCGACGACCGCGGGCCGATCGAGAGCGGCGAGTTCCGTCCGGTGGAGTTCAAGGCGCCGGGCGTCGTGCAGCGGCAGCCGGTGAAGGAGCCGCTCCAGACCGGCATCAAGGCCATCGACGCGCTCATCCCGATCGGCCGCGGCCAGCGGGAGCTGATCATCGGCGACCGCCAGACCGGCAAGACGACGATCGCGGTCGACACGATCATCAACCAGGCCGGCGAGGACGTGCACTGCTTCTACGTCGCCATCGGCCAGAAGGCATCGACCGTGGCGACCGTGGTCGAGCGACTGCGCGCCGCCGGCGCCATGGAGTGGACGACCGTCGTCGCCGCGACGGCGTCGCAGGCGGCGGCGCTGAAGTACCTGGCGCCCTACGCGGCCGCCGCGATGGCCGAGTACTTCCTCTACGGCGGCCAGCACGCGCTGTGCGTCTACGACGACCTCTCCAAGCAGGCCGACGCCTACCGGCAGATGTCGCTGCTGCTGCGGCGGCCGCCGGGACGCGAGGCCTTCCCCGGCGACGTCTTCTACCTGCACTCGCGGCTGCTCGAGCGCGCCTGCAAGCTGAGCGACGAGCTGGGCGGCGGGTCGCTCACCGCTCTCCCGGTCATCGAGACCCAGGCCGGCGACGTCGCCGCCTACATCCCGACCAACGTGATCTCGATCACCGACGGGCAGATCTTCCTCGAGAGCAAGCTCTTCTTCTCCGGCGTGCGCCCGGCCGTCAACGTCGGCATCTCGGTGTCGCGGGTGGGCGGCAACGCGCAGATCCGCGCGATGCGCAAGGTGGCCGGCCGCCTCAAGCTGGAGCTCGCCCAGTACCGCGACCTCGAGGCCTTCGCCCAGTTCGGCTCCGAGCTCGACGCCGCCACCCAGCGCACGCTGGCCCGCGGCGCCCGCCTTGTGGCGACGCTGAACCAGCCGGCCTACGCGCCGTGGCCGGTCGAGGAGCAGGTGGCCGTCATCTACGCCGCCAACCAGGGCCTCCTCGACAGGGTCGACGTCGCCGACGTCCCCGACGTCAACGACGCGATCGTCCGCGCGGTGCGCGAGAAGGCGCCCGAGGTGCTCGAGGAGGTCCGCGACACCAAGGACCTCTCGGACGAGGCGATCGCCAAGCTCGACGAGATCCTCCCGGGCGTCGTGGACCAGTTCGCCGTTCCCGAGGAGCAGGCCCTCGACCAGCCCGCGGCCGACGAGCTCGAGCAGGCCGAGGCCGCCGAGGAGGGCGAGGCGAGCGAGGAGAGCGAGGAGACGGCCGACGCGGCCGCCTCGCGCTCGTAGTGGCCACCCAGCGGGACATCAAGCGGCGGATCGACTCGGTCCGCAACACGCGCAAGATCACGCGCGCGATGGAGCTCGTGGCCTCGGCGAAGCTGCGCCGCGCCCAGGAGAAGATCGAGTCGCTGCGCCCCTACGCCGCCGCCATGCGCCGGCTCATGGCCCAGGCCGCCCGCCAGAGCGGCGGCATGAGGGGCTTCGCCCTGCTCGAGGAGCGGCCGGCGGAGGGCACCGCGCTCGTCGTGCCCATCACCGGCGACCGCGGCCTGGCCGGCGCGTTCAACGTCAACATCGTCCGCGCCGCCTACGGCGTCGCCCAGGAGCTGGCCGCCGAGGGCTTCGCCGAGGTCCAGTACGTCACCGTCGGCAAGAAGGGCACCGGCACGATCCGCTTCCGCCAGCTCCCGATCGACCGCTCGTACCAGGGCTTCTCGGTCGAGCCCACCTTCGCCGACGCCGAGCACGTCACGGAGCACCTGGTCCAGCGCTTCAGCGGCGACGAGACCGAGGTGAACCGCGTGGTCGTCGTCTACAACGCCTTCAAGTCCGTCCTCGAGCAGAGGGTCACCACCGAGCAGCTGCTGCCGATCGAGCGCTCGGTCGTGATCGAGGAGGCGGAGGACGAGGAGGAGCATCACCTCGGCAAGGGCCTCGCGCTCTTCGAGCCCGAGCCCGAGGACTTCCTCAAGGCGCTGCTGCCGACCTACCTCGACACCGCCATCTACCGGGCGCTCCTGGAGAGCGCCGCCGCCGAGCTGGCGGCCCGGCGCACGGCCATGCGCAACGCCACCGACAACGCCGGCACCCTGATCGACGAGCTCACCCTCGCGATGAACCGCGCCCGCCAGGCCGCGATCACCCAGGAGATCCTGGAGGTCGTGGCCGGCGCCGACGCCCTCGAATGAGCCCCAAGGAGAGAACCGACGGACATGGCTGACGACGCCCGCAGCACCGGCACGATCCTGGAGATCCGGGGGGTGGTGGTCGACGCCCGCTTCCCCGACGGGGAGCTGCCCGGCATCTACAACGCCGTCGAGATCGATCGCGGCGCCGACGCACCGCCGCTGATCGCCGAGGTCCAGCAGCACCTGGGCGACGACCGGGTGCGCGCGGTCGCCTTCGACACCACCGACGGCCTGGCGCGCGGGACGACGGTCACCGACACCGGCGGGCCGATCTCCGTGCCCGTCGGCGAGGTGACCCTCGGCCGCATCTTCAACGTGCTGGGCGAGACCATCGACGAGGGCGGCGACATCGGGGCGACCGAGCGCTGGCCGATCCACCGCCACCCGCCGGAGTTCGACCAGCTCGACCCCACCGAGGAGATCTTCGAGACCGGCATCAAGGTCGTCGACCTGCTGGCGCCCTACGTGAAGGGCGGCAAGGTGGGCCTCTTCGGCGGCGCCGGCGTGGGCAAGACGGTGCTCATCCAGGAGCTCATCAACAACATCGCCCAGGAGCACGGCGGCCTGTCGGTGTTCGCGGGCGTGGGGGAGCGCACGCGCGAGGGCAACGACCTCTGGCTCGAGATGAAGGAGAGCGGTGTCATCGAGAAGACGGCGCTCGTGTACGGGCAGATGAACGAGCCCCCGGGAGCGCGCCTGCGGGTCGGCCTGAGCGGCCTCACGATGGCCGAGTACTTCCGGGACGAGGCCGGCCAGGACGTGCTCCTCTTCATCGACAACATCTTCCGCTTCGTGCAGGCGGGCTCCGAGGTGTCGGCGCTCCTCGGCCGCATGCCCTCCGCCGTGGGCTACCAGCCGACCCTGCAGTCGGAGATGGGCGACCTGCAGGAGCGCATCACCTCGACGCGCAACGGCTCGGTCACCTCGGTGCAGGCCATCTACGTCCCGGCCGACGACCTCACCGACCCCGCCCCGGCGGCGAGCTTCGCCCACCTCGACGCGACCACGGTGCTCGACCGGGCGATCTCGGAGAAGGGGATCTACCCGGCGGTAGACCCGCTCGGCTCGACCAGCCGGATCCTCTCCAAGGAGGGCGTGGGGGCCGAGCACTACGAGGTCGCCACGCGGGTGCAGGAGACCCTGCAGACCTACCGCGACCTCCAGGACATCATCGCCATCCTCGGCGTCGACGAGCTCACCGACGAGCAGAAGCTCGCCGTCGCCCGCGCCCGCCGCATCGAGCGCTTCCTCTCGCAGCCGTTCAACGTGGCCGAGGCCTTCACCGGCCGCCCCGGCAAGTACGTGCCCCTCTCCGAGACGGTGCGCGGCTTCAAGGAGATCGTCGAGGGCCGCCACGACGACCTGCCCGAGGAGGCCTTCTACATGGTCGGCGGCATCGACGAGGCCGTCGAGCGGGCCGCGGAGCTGCAGAACCGGTGACGACCTCGGCTCCGGGCCAGGAGCGCAAGCGCCTCGGCGTCCGGCTCCTCACGCCGGAGGGGCCGGTGTTCGACGACCTCGCCTACATGGTCATCGCCCCGAGCGTCGAGGGCGAGGTCGGCATCCTGCCGCGCCACACCCCCTTCATCGCCTTCCTGCGCACCGGCGAGACGCGGATCAAGCTGCTCGACGACACCGAGCTCGTCTACGCCACCACCGAGGGCTACCTCTCGGTTGAGGAGGACCGCGTCCAGATCCTCTCGGCGCAGGCCGAGCTGGCCGACGAGATCGACCGCGAGCGGGCCCAGGCCGCCCTCGAGCGGGCCCAGGCGGCCCTGGCCGACGCCGGCGACGACGAGGTCGCCAGGGTCGCTGCGGAGGCCGCCGTGCGGCGGGCCGAGAACCGCCTCAGGGTGGCCGACCGCTAGCTACTTGCCCCGGAGAAAGTCGGTGTGACGCCTGAACGATGAACGGCCCGCGCTGGGGGTGGGGCGCGGCCGTTGGTGGATGCGGCGCTCGGGTGGTGCGCCGTGGCGATCAGGTCAGGCGCCTCGGATGGCGAGGGTGTCCAGGTTGGAGGCGAGAACCGCCCAGGCGACCCAGGCTCGCGCCCCCGTGTGTCCCCGCAGGCGGCATCGGCGCAGGCCGTGGCGGCGTTTGAGGTGGCTGATGCGGCCTTCGATGCCGCACTCGGTAGCGGGCCAGGCGGCGGTTGGTGCGCCGCGAGCCGGCGCTCTGGCGACCGGCG
>DATAGF010000094.1:0-2147 GCA_036257075.1 Miltoncostaeaceae bacterium | reverse complement strand
CTCGGCGGTCTGGTCGGGCGGCTCCTTCATCTGGGTGCCGCCGGGGGTCGAGGTCGAGATCCCGCTCCAGGCCTACTTCCGCATCAACGCGGAGAACATGGGCCAGTTCGAGCGGACCCTGATCATCTGCGAGCCCGGCTCGTTCGTGCACTACGTCGAGGGCTGCACCGCACCGGTCTACACCAGCGATTCGCTGCACTCCGCGGTGGTGGAGATCATCGTCAAGGAGGGCGCGCGCTGCCGCTACACCACCATCCAGAACTGGTCGACCAACGTCTACAACCTGGTGACCAAGCGGGCGGTGGCCCACGAGAACGCCACGATGGAGTGGGTCGACGGCAACCTCGGCTCGAAGCTGACCATGAAGTACCCGTCCGTATGGATGACCGGCCGGGGCGCGCGCGGCGAGGTCCTGTCGGTGGCCATGGCCTCCGAGGGTATGCACCAGGACGCCGGCGCGAAGATGGTCCACGTCGCCCCCGACACGTCCTCGACCATCGTCTCGAAGTCGATCTCGCGCGGCGGCGGGCGCACCAGCTACCGCGGCCTCGTGCAGGTGGAGCCGGGCGCCAAGCGCGCCAAGGCCTCGGTGGTCTGCGACGCGCTGCTTCTCGATGAGGACAGCCGCTCGGACACCTACCCCTACATGGACATCCAGGAGGAGGACTCCTCCGTCGGCCATGAGGCCACGGTGTCGAAGGTCGGCGACGACCAGATCTTCTACCTCATGAGCCGCGGGCTCTCGGAGGAGGAGGCCATGGCGATGATCGTGCGCGGCTTCATCGAGCCGATCGCCAAGGAGCTCCCGATGGAGTACGCCGTCGAGCTGAACCGGCTGATCGAGCTGCAGATGGAGGGCTCGATTGGCTAGCCCTCCCGCCTGGGCCCAGGAGGCCCGCCAGGCGGCGGACGAGAGGCTCACCTCGCTCCCGGCCCTCACCGGCCGGGAGGAGGCGTGGCGCTTCACCCCACCCGCCGAGCTGGCCCTGCTGGGCCCCGAGCCGGCGGCGCCGACGCCCGCTCCGTTGGCCGCGCAGCGCACCGCGGCCGTCGAGCGCGCCGCCCACCTGCACCTCGCCGACGGTCGCCCGGCGGCGCCCGAGCTGGGCCGGCTGCCCGAGGGCGTCATCGTCGCCGACCTCGGCTCGGCGCTGGCCGAGCACGAGGACCTGGTGCGCGAGCGCCTCTACGGCCTGGTCGGCTTCGACGACCGCCCCGGCGCGCTGAACGCCGCCCGCTGGGACGGGGGCACCTTCGTCTACGTCCCGCGCGGCGTCGAGGTGGAGCTGCCGGTCGAGGCCCTTCTGACGGCCAGCGGTGCAGCCGGGCGCGTCTTCGGGCGCACGCTCGTGGTGGTCGAGGAGGGCGCCAAGGCGACCGTGATCGACCGCTACGACTCGCCGGGCTTCGACGCGCCGGTCAACGCCTCCACGGTCGTGGAGCTCTACGTCGGCCAGGGCGCCGAGCTCGAGCACGTCTCGGTGATCGGCTGGGGCCCCGGGGTGCGCCACCACGCGCTGCTGCGCGCCCGCGTCGATCGCGACGCCCGCGCCCGTTCGGTGGTCGTGACCCTGGGCGGGGACGTCGTGCGCGTCGAGCCGACGCTGGTCTGCGCCGGGCCCGGCTCGGACGCCCGGGCGCTGGGCCTGTACTTCGCCGGCGGCGAGCAGCACTTCGAGCACCGGGTCGTCGCGCGCCACGAGGCGCCGCAGGCCTACTCGAACCTGCTCTACAAGGGCGCGATCCAGGACCGCGCCCACACCGTCTTCTACGGCAACCTGGTGGTGCCGCCGGGCGCCCCCGGCACGGACGCCTACCAGACCAACCGCAACCTCGTTCTCAACGCCGGCGCGCGCGCCGACACCATCCCCTTCCTCGAGATCGAGACGGCCGAGGTCAAGTGCTCCCACGCCGGGGCGGTCGGCCGCGTCGACGACGAGCACCTCTTCTACCTGCGCTCGCGCGGCGTCCCCGAGGCGGCGGCCAAGCGGCTGATCGTCATGGGCTTCCTCCAGGAGGTCCTGGAGCAGGTGTCGCTGACCGAGCTCCGGACGGAGCTCGAGGCCGCCGTGCGGGAGAAGCTGGGCTGACCGTGGCCGAGCGCACCCTCATCGACGTGGCCTCCGCGGACGACCTCCTGCCCGGCG
>DATAGF010000113.1:0-3654 GCA_036257075.1 Miltoncostaeaceae bacterium | reverse complement strand
GCCGACGCGCGCTATGCGGACGTCTGCTACGGCAGCGTCGCCCGTGACCGCGATGGCGCCATCTGGCTCCAGTACTGGTTCTTCTACTACTACAACGACAAGACGTACTTCGGCTACGGAGCCCACGAGGGCGACTGGGAGATGATCCAGCTGCGCCTCGGCGCCGACACGGTCCCGACGGACGCCACCTACGCCCAGCACAACAGCGCCCAGGCGCTGACCTGGGAGGAGCTCGACCGCCGCAACGCCGACGGCCACCCGGTGCCGGTCGTGTTCGTGGCCCGCGGGTCCCACGCCTCGTTCGCGCGGGCCGGCCGCCACGAGCTCGTCTGGCCGCTGCCGCCCGACTACGCCGACGGCGCCGGCCCACGCATCCGGCCGCGCCTGGAGATCGTCGGCGACGCCGCGCCGGGGTGGGCGAGCTGGCCGGGACTCTGGGGGTCGAGCGACACCAGCCCGCGGGGCCCGGCGACCAAGCGGCAGTGGAGCGACCCAGGCGCCTTCCACGACGCCGCGCGGGAGGGCGCTGCCGGGCTGGAGGCCGCCCAAGGCGCCCCGTCCCCCCCCGCGCCGCGGATCACCGTGCACCGGCTGGAGGACCGCGCCGTGGTGGACTACCGCTTCCCGGCCCGGCTGCGCTCCGGCGTCGCCCCCCCGTCCTGGATCGTCATCGCGGTGGACGGGCTCGACGACGACCTGCCCCCCGCGACCTACGGCTTCCCGGTGCGGGGCGCACACGGCGTCGTGGCCCACCCCCTGCCCCTCGAGGACCGGCGCTACCTCGTCCGGGCCACCGCCTACAGCGAGGAGGCGGTCGCGAGCCGGGTGGTCAGTGCGCCGGTCCCCGACTGAGCCCGGCAGGGTCGTCGCGTGGAGGCCGGCGCCGGCGTCAGGCCCCGGCCATGGCCGGCAGGGCGCCGATCTGCCGCAGGAGGCCGACCACATCGGCGAGCTCCCACTCCTCCTCGATCCTCCCGTCGCGGCAGCGGCTGATCGCCAGGCAGCTGAAGGACACCTCGCGCCCGGTGGGGGGCGCGCCCATCAGGTCGCCCTCGTGCCTGCCGCTGATCGTGGATCGGGTCGCGACGTAGTCGCCCACCGCGAACTGGTGCTCGACCGTGACCCTCAGGCCGGCCAGCGCTCGACGGTACCCTTCGACCATCTCCGACAGGCCGCTGACGCCCCGGATCCCGTCCGGGTGGAGGACGTAGTCCGGGCTCAGGATCTCGTGCAGCGCATCGAAGTTCCCCCGAGACGCGTTCTCGTAGGTCCTGCGCACGGCCGCCATGTTCTCGTCTCTGGCGCTCATCGAGTGCCCCCTTCGGTCGGCTTGTGCCGCGTTCCGCGGCGCCGTCCGAGGATCGCCGTGGCGCACGGAGGGAGCATCGGTATGCCTACCTATTCCGAGCCGGGTCCTCGCGAGGCCTCGCGCATCGCGTACGCCACCGCCTCGGCGCGGCTCCGGAGGCCCAGCTTGGCGAGGATCCTCGCGACGTGGTGCTCGGCCGTCCGCCGGCTGATGTAGAGGCGCCCTGCGATCTCGGCGTTGGACAGCCCCTCGGCGACGAGCGCGAGCACCTCGGTCTCGCGCCTGGTGAGCCCCCCGCTGCGCCGGGGGAAGGCGCGCCCGGCCTCGCCGAGCTCCCGGAGCAGGCCGGACGCCGCGTCGGCGTCCCTGGCCGCCCCCAGGTCCTCGAAGACGGCGAGCGCCAGCCCGGCCTCGAGCGCCGCGGCCTCGGGCGCGCCGCGCGCCAGCGACCGCGCGAGCACGAGCTGGGCCCGCGCGCGCTCGAGCGGCAGGTCGAGGCCGGCGAGCCGCTCGATGGCGCGCGTGAGGTGGACGTGGGCCCGTTCCTCGTCGTCGGCCGCGTGCACGCGCCCGGCCGCGAGCTCCGCGAGGGCGCCCACCCGCTCGTCGTCGCAGCCGGCCGCGAGGAGGGCCAGCCGCTCGAGCGTCGCGGTCGCGGCCGGGAGGTCGTCGGCCGCGAGCTGGATCTCGACGAGCAGCTCGAGCACCGGCGCGCAGGCGGTGTCGGCCGGATCGCGGGCATCGAGGCAGAGCCGCGCGAGGTCCTGGGCCAGCGCGACGTCTCCGCGCGCGAGGGCGACCGCCGCCGCCGAGCGCCGTGCCGAGGGATGCCACTCCACCCCGTCCAGCAGGCGCTCGGCCTCCTCGAAACGCCCCTGGCGCACGCGCAGGTCGGCCAGCCGGACGAGCGGGTAGACCCGGTCGCCCCGGTACCCTCGATCGAAGGCGCGGATCGCGTCGAGCAGCTCGGCCTCGGCGTCCGTCCACCGTCCGAGCGCGATCAGGATCCCGCCGTAGTGGGTCCTGCAGGTCGGTCGCACGAAGTGCTCCCAGACGACGTGGCGGTCGGCCGACCTCATCCACAGCTCGGCGCGCCTCACGTCGTTTGCCTGCTCACAGGCGCTCAGCAGCCTGCAGTAGATCTCTCCGACGGCGCCGTGGCCGGTGACCTCGCCCGCGGAGACCCCCGTCATCGCCTGGTCGAGCAGCCGCATGCCCTCGCTCACGCGCCCGGTGGCGACGCGCGTCTCGCCCAGCAGGGCCAGCGCCTCGAACTCCAGGTCGCCGTCGCCGAAGCGGCGGGCGATCGCGAGCGCCGCGAGGGCGCACGACTCGCGCTCCGAGGCGTCGCGCGAGAACGGCGCCCGGTCCAGGACCAGCCAGCCGTGCGCCGCGCACTCGTCGAGGCCCTCCAGAAGGGTCTCGGCCCGGCCCATCCAGCCGCTCGCGGCCGAGAAGTCGCCGTGGCACGTCGCGTGAAGGAACGCCAGCCAGCGGGCGGCGTCGGCGGCCTCGACCCGCTTGCCGCCGCTCCGGTACGCCGCGAAGGCGCGCTCCTTCAGCTCGATGGCGCGGTCGTAGTCGCCCTCGAAGTGGGCCACCTCGCTCAGGCCGTCGAGGGCCTCCGGCGTCTCGTCGCGCTGCCGAGCGCGCTCGAAGCACGAGCGCGCGGTCTCCCAGTCGGCTGCCGCGAGCGCCTCGCGCCCGCTTCGGAGAAGGTCGACCGCGCCTCCCGCCTCCATGGAGGCATGATCCCAGCGTCCGGGGCGTCGGCGAAAGCACCGCCGCCGCGCGAGCGTCCGCCGAGGGACCGGCTAGGCGCGAACGGCGGGCGACGCCGGAAGCCCGAGTGGCCGGTCGGCGAAGGCCATCTTCGCGTCGACCTCGTAGCAGGCGTTGAGGCTCGAGTCGCCGAGCGTCGCGTCGACGTACCCTCGGACCTCGTCGACCGACCCCGCCTCCCACAGGCAGGTCACCGCCGACCCGTCGGCGCTCGGATAGAACTGGAGCGCCCGCACGCCGGCGGGCGCCCCCTCGTTGCTGATGAGCCGCTCACCGCGCGAGAAGGCCGCCTGCTGGTCCCTGATCTGGTGCTGGACGACGACGTACATTTCCCATGCCTCCTTTGAGCTGAGGATGGGACGGTAGGGCCGGACGGCTCCGGGGCGCATCGGCCGGATTCGCCAACCTGCGCCGAGGGCGCCGTGGTCATTTCTGACCACGCCGCGCGTCAGACCAGGCGGTGCTCGAACGCGAACGCGCCCGCCGCGGTCCGAGAGGAGACGCCGAGCTTGACGAAGATGTTCTGCAGGTGGCGGGCGACGGTGCGCTCGCTGATGACCAGT
>DATAGF010000098.1:0-2403 GCA_036257075.1 Miltoncostaeaceae bacterium | reverse complement strand
ACGGTCCAGGAGGAGGTCGGCCTGCGCGGCTCCCGTGTCGCCGCCGCCCGCGTGCGCCCGCACGTCGCGCTCGCCATCGACACCTGCCCGGCCAACGACGGGCCGGGGGCGCCGTCGAACGGCCCGAGCACCCGCCTCGGCCGCGGCGCCGCCATCCGCGTCATGGACGCCAGCGCCATCGGCGCGCCGGCGCTGGTCGAGCTGCTCACGCGCATCGCCGAGGAGGCCGACATCCCCCACCAGTTCCACGTCGCCGACCGCGGCGGGACCGACACGGGAAGCCTCCAGCTCGGCGGCGAGGGCGCGATCGCCGGCTGCGTCTCGATCCCGACCCGCTACGTCCACTCGAGCGTCGAGGCCGTCCATCCCGACGACGTCGACGCGTGCGTGCGGCTGGTGGCCGCGCTCATCGAGCGGATCGGGGAATTGGAGGCCTGACCGGCGCCGCGGGGTGGTGACCGTTCCGGCGCCCGCCCCGGCGAAGCCGCTGCGCTTACGCCACCAAGACCCCGACGACCACCGCGCCGACGAGCAGCCCCACGATCGCCGCCCAGCCCTCGACCCCCACCCGTCCGTAGGCGAGGTGGCCGCGCCCGAAGCCCGACAGGACGAAGGCGGCGGCGAGGCCTCCGAGGATGCCGCCCACGTGGCCGCCGATCGAGACGCCCGGGAAGGCGAACGTGAAGACCAGGTTGATGACGAGCAGCGCGCCCACCGAGCCGCCGAGGAGGGCGATGCCCTTCTGGCGCTCCAGGAGGAAGAGGGCGGCCATGAGGCCGAACACCGCCCCCGATGCCCCCACGGTGTGCGAGTCCGGGGACAGGAGGAGCGCGCCGGCCGAGCCCCAGAGCAGGGCGACGAAGTAGATCGCCAGGAAGCGCAGCGACCCGGCGAAGCGCTCGAGCGCCGCGCCCAGGATCCACAGCAGGTACATGTTGAAGGCGATGTGGATGAGGCCGGCGTGCAGGAAGCCGCCCGTGATCATCCGCCACCACTCGCCATCGGCGACGGCGGGGCCGTAGATCGAGCCCTCGTCGACGAGCTGGGAGCCGCCGACGCCGCGCACCAGCACGCCCTGGGCCATCTCGACCAGGAAGAGCAGGACGTTGATCGCGACGAGCGTGATGGTCGCGACCGGGGTGCCGGTCGCGGCGGCGCCCATCGGGCGCGGCGCCCGGGTCCGCGACCGCCTGCCGCCGGCGCACTCCGGGCAGCGCACCCCCACCGCCGCCTGGGTCATGCACGAGGTGCAGATGGGCCGGTCGCAGGAGGAGCACGAGAGGAGCGTCTCGCGGTCCGGGTGGCGGTAGCAGTGGAGGGTTTCGGGGGCGCTCGCCCCCTGGGTGGTGCCCATCGGGGCGGGATGGTAGCGCGGCGTCCGGGCCGCCCTTCCGCGGTCAGTGCTCGAGGGCGATCTTGATGCCGACGACGATGCCCGCGATCACGAGCAGCAGCGCGCCGCCCGCCAGGGCGTGCCAGAAGGTCGCGCCCGAGCGCCGCCCGACGGCGAAGCCGGCCGCGGCCAGGATGAACGAGAGGACGCAGATCGCCACCTCGGAGGCGATGTCTTCCGGCGCGATGACCATCGGAATGGTGGTGACGAGGGCGACGGCGAGGGCCGCCGCGAGCGACACCGGGCCGGCGAGACGGTGGAGGCGATCGAGGTGCACGCTCTCGAAGAGCCGCGCGCCCACGTCGAAGGCCAGCCAGTGGGCGAGTGCGAGGCCGGCGGCGCCGCCCCAGATGAGGGCCGCGGTGCGCACCGTGCCCGGCACGTCGTCGCTGGGGATCGCGACGAGGGTGGCCAGCAGCGTGATCGAGACGTAGAGGGCCATGGTGACCGCCTCGCGCGCCAGCTCGCGGCGCGTGATCTCCTCGAAGTCGTGGGGAGGGAGGGGCTTCTGAGGGGCGGCTGCCATCCGCCGCACGGTATCCCGCTGCGAGCGGGAGATGAACGTTGACGACGTCCGGGGCGGCTGCTCTACTCCAGGCTCGCGCCGGTTCGGGCAGGAGCCGGTGACCCCCGAGAGTCCGCCCCTGACCGCTGCTCTGGCCCCGACCGCGGCCCGGCCGCAGCCCTGACGGCGACCGCCTGACGGTGCTCTACCATGTTTCCCCGGACACTCGACCGAGAGGCCCGTGGATGACCGCTCCTCCGCCGTTCGCCGCCACCCCTCCGCGCGGGCTTCCCGAGTTGCTGGAGCACGACGCCTGCGCGTTGGCCGCGTTCGCGACCCGCGACGGGCGGCCGAGCCGCGCGATGCTGGAGCGGGCGCTCTCGTCCCTCGAGCTCATGGTGCACCGCTCGGGCAGCGTCGACGGCGAGGGCGACGGCAGCGGGCTGATGGTGGACCTGCCCCGGCCGACCTGGCGCCGCCGCCTGCAGGCCGCGGGGCTCGACCC
>DATAGF010000093.1:0-11040 GCA_036257075.1 Miltoncostaeaceae bacterium | reverse complement strand
ATCGTCGAGTGGGCGCTGTCGCGCGTCGTCGGCGCCGCGAGCCGCGCACGCGCGCCGCGCGTCTCGGTCCGCTAGATCTCGTCCCGCATCGGCGGGCGGCCGTCGTCGCCCGCCAGCTCGGGGTGCCAGCGCTCGAAGTGGGCGAGGTGCTGCTCGGTGACCGCGCCCGGCGGGTAGTAGCGGGCGTAGAAGTCGGTGTCGATGTGCTGGGCCTGGCAGGTCAGGCGCTGGTACATGGGGTCGAGGTAGGCCGGGAAGCGCCCGTACGTGTCGTGCACGTACTGGCAGTAGTCCTTGACGATCTGGACGGTGTCGTCGTCGGGGCGCGCAATCTGCGCGACGACCCGGTCGGGCTCCTTGTACGACTTGGGCTTGTCGGCGTCGTACTGCGACCACTTGGCCTGCAGAAAGGCGTCGACCGCCGCGCCCATGTCGGCGTGGTAGGGCGGGGTGAAGGCCTCGAAGACGCCGTCGCGCCCGACTGGCACGCTCGGGCCGCGCTTGGCGTCGGCGAAGCGGAACCCCAGCCCGGGCACGTCCATGCCGCCGAGCGCGAACCGCGCGATGTAGCCAGTGTAGGTCCAACCGCCGAGGCCCATCGCCTGCAGGGCGAGGTTGACGTTCTGGCAGATGAAGGCCTGCTCGACGACCTGCATCGACAGCACGCGCTGCTCGAGCTCGACGATCCCCATCTGGCGGGCGGGGTCGATGCGGCCGGCGCCGACCCACCGCTCGAGCCCGCAGGGCGCGTACCCGTTCGTCTCGTCGACCAGCGTGAAGCGGTAGTCGGACGAGAAGTAGATGAACAGCAGGTTGATGTACTCCAGCGTCATGTTGGAGACCGGCAGGAACAGGGTCGTGCCGGGCTTGTTGGCGTTCCAGTGGTTGAAGACGAACAGCCCCGGCAAGCCGGTGGGCATCCGGGCGCGGGCCGGCTCGAGCTGGACCTTGGCACGGCCGACGAGCCCCAGGATCCAGTCGACCTGGGCCTCGAGCGGCTTGCCCGACAGGGTGGCGATCTCGCCCGGCTCGGGCACCAGGTTCCACATGTCGAGGAAGTAGAGCCCGTCGTCGTTGGTGAAGAAGAGCTCGGTGCCGTGGTTCGAGCACGAGCTTGGCCAGGCGCGGGCGGTCCACTGCACCAGGGCGTCGGCTCCCATCGAGGGGTCGATGTCGGCCAGGTTCAGCCCGGTCAGGCCGGTGCCGGCCACCAGCAGCAGGGCCTCCTCGAGCTCGGTGAGGGGGACCGGCTTGTAGGGGCTGGCGTACTCGAGCGTCCCGGGCATCGCCATGCCCAGGCCCATGCGCCGGCTCTTGCGATCCCAGACCGACTGGAAGAGGGGGTAGGAGAGGGCGTCGACCAGGCCCTCGGGGGCGCCGCGCGGGGCGTCGCTCACAGCCCCAGCTCCTTGCTGATGATCAGCTGCTGGATCTCGCTGGTGCCCTCGGTGATCGAGGCCAGCTTGGCATCGCGGTAGTAGCGCTCGACCGGGTACTCGACGATGTAGCCGTAGCCGCCGTGGATCTGGACCGCCTCACGGCAGACGTAGTCCGCCACCTCGGCCGAGAAGTACTTGGCCATCGAGGCCTCCTTCACGCACGGCTTGCCCGTCGAGTAGAGCCAGGCGGCCTTGTAGGCCAGCGACTTGGCGGCCTCGATGCGGGTCGCCATGTCGGCGAGCTTGAACCGGATGGCCTGGAACTTGGACAGGCTGCGCCCGAAGGCCTCGCGCTCGGTGGCGTACTGGCGGGCGGCGAGGAACGCGGCCTCGGCGATCGCCGCCGACTTAACCCCGTGCGAGACCCGGCCGGTGATGAGCGCCTCCATCAGGGCCCCGAAGGCCCCCTCCGCGCCGCCGAGCAGGGCCTCCTCCGGCACCTCGCAGTCCTCGAAGACCAGCTCGGCGGTATCCGAAGAGCGGTGGCCCATCTTCTCCAGCTTGCGCGTGACCTCGAAGCCGGGCGTGTCGCGGTCGACGATGAAGACGCTGATGCCCTCGCCGCGCCTGGACTTGT
The DNA here is from genome assembly GCA_036257075.1 of Miltoncostaeaceae bacterium. Lineage (GTDB taxonomy): Bacteria > Actinomycetota > Thermoleophilia > Miltoncostaeales > Miltoncostaeaceae > DATAGF01. The sequence goes on along the minus strand of DATAGF010000093.1, from coordinate 9,024 downwards.
CGGTGTAGGCGGCGACCAGGCAGTAGTCGCAGATCGTCCCGTTGGTGATGAAGTTCTTGCGCCCGTTGATCACGTAGCCGCCGTTGCGGCGCTCGGCTCGGCTCGCGAGCCCGGCGGCGTCCGAGCCGGTGTTGGGCTCGGTGATCGCGTAGGCCCCGATGATCTCGCCCGCGATCGAGCGCGGCAGGTACTTCTCGCGCTGAGCGTCGGTCCCGAACTTGTAGATCGGGAACGCCGCGAGGTCGGCGTGGGCGTTGACCGAGGCGGTGATGCCGGCGCAGACCTTGGCCATCTCCTCCACGAAGATGCACTCGGTGATCTTGTCGGCGCCGATGCCCCCGTACTCCTCGGGGAAGACGATCCCTAGCAACCCCAGCTCGCCCAGCATCGGCAGCACCTGGACGGGGAACGTCTCGTTGCGCTCGGCCTCCTCCACCAGCGGGCCGATCTCGCCGTTGGCGAACTCGCGCACCATCGCGCGCAGATCCTCCTGCTCCTCCGTGAAGGCGTAGCTCAGCATGGCGCGGACCTCGGGCGGTCGGGGGTGAGACCGCCGAGTTTACCGGGGTTGCGGGGATAGACTGGCCTACCGTGACCGACCCCTTCTCGCTCGCAGGACGCACCGTCATCGTGACCGGCGCCTCCCGCGGGATCGGCGCGGCGGTCGCCCGCGCCATCGCTTGGCTCGGCGGCGGCGTCGTGCTGGTGGCCCGCTCGGGCGAGGCCCTCGACGAGCTCGCCGCCGAGCTCCCGGGCCAGAGCGCCTGCGTGGCAGGCGACGTTGCCGACACCGACACCGCCTCGGCGGCGGTGGCCGCCGCCGAGGGCCTCGGCGGCCTCTGGGGCCTCGTCAACAACGCCGGCGTCAACCCCCACTACCACCCGGTCACCGAGACGCCGCTGTCGGAGTGGGACGAGGTGCTGCGGGTGAACCTGCTCGGTGCGGCGGCCTTCGCGCGGGCCGTCGGACGCCACCTGGCCGAGGCCGGAGCGGGGGGGAGGATCGTCAATCTCAGCTCGATCGGAGGGCTTACCGGGCTGCCCAACATCGGCCCCTACAACGCCTCCAAGGCGGCGCTGGACGCCCTCACCCGCACGCTGGCGGTGGAGCTCGGGCCGGCCGGGGTGCTGTGCAACTCGGTCGCGCCCGGGACGATCGCCACCGAGATGGTCGAGGGGCTCATGGCTGCGAACCCGGCCCTGCGGGAGCGGCTGGTGGCCAAGTCGCCGCTGGGGCGGATCGGGACCGTGGCCGAGGCCGCCTGGCCGATCGTCTTCCTCCTGACCGACGCGGCCAGCTTCGTCACCGGCCACACGCTGCTGGTCGACGGCGGGCGCCTGGCGGCGGGCTAGCCCTCGCCGAGCGCTGGCCGCGCGATTCGCCGGCGCGGGGGAGCCCGAGGGCGCCCTCCGGAGTCAAGCCGATGCGACATAACGACGGTTCGCATGCGCCGAGTCCCAAGGCGCCCCCGAGGTGCCAGAATCCCCTGACACGACCCGAGGGGACCGATGCCCGAGCTGCCGCCCGCCGCGGCGCCCGACGCCCGCTACACCGCCCTGCTGGACACCTCGGCCGGGGAGATCCGGCTGGAGCTGTGGCCCGATGTGGCCCCCCAGACCGTGGGCAACTTCGTCGACCTCGCCCGTCGGGGCTTCTACGACAGCACGATCTTCCACCGCGTGATCCGCGACTTCATGATCCAGGGCGGGTGTCCCCAGGGCACCGGCACCGGCGGCCCCGGCTACGACTTCGCCGACGAGATCAACGAGCGCAAGCTGGTGAAGGGCACGCTGGCCATGGCCAACGCGGGGCCTAACACCAACGGCTCCCAATTCTTCATCGTCACGGCCGAGGCGACGCCCTGGCTCGACGGCGCCCACACCGGCTTCGGCCGCGTGATCGCGGGCGAGGGTGTCGTCGAGGCGATCGGCACGACCGCCACCGGCCCCGGCGACCGGCCGCGCGAGGAGCAGCGGCTGAGCTCGGTGCGGATCGAGGAGGGGTGACCCTGCCGGCCTCGGCCTCCTGGGAGGTCACGCTGCTGCGGCGGCCGCCCGGGGCGCGCCGGCCGCGGGTCGCGGCTCGCCTGGTGCTCGAGGCACCCGACCTCGTGGGCGCCCAGGCGGCCGCCGAGGCGGCGCTCGCCGAGCGCCGCTCGGACGAGTCGCGCTGGACGCTCGGGGTGCTGCGGCCGCTCACGCCGATGGCCCCCGGGACCCACCGCTACCGCGCCGTCTTCGCCCGCTGGGAGGCCGCCGAGGACCGCTTCGTGCGCCGCGACGTCCACCGCCTCGAGGTCTGGGCCGCCGACAGCCAGGCCGCCCGCCGGCTCGCCCAGCAGGAGATCCAGCGGGTGCCGGGCTACGAGCCGTCCTGGCGGATCCGGCAGGTGGCGCGCGTCCAGGGCGGCCCGGCGCGCAGACAGCGCGCGACCGGGCGCTGAGCGCCGCCGCCCCGCGCCGGCCGCTCATCACCGGCGGCGGGCGCCTGGAGACCCCGGAGTGGATGGCCGTCCGCGCGCCCGGCGACGGCGAGCTGCTCGCCGAGGTGGCCGCGGCCCGCCCCGAGGACGTCGACCGGGCGCTGACCGCCGCCGACGCGGCCTGGCCCGGCTGGGCGGCCCTGCCGCCGCCCGAGCGCGGCCGCGCGCTCGAGGGCTACGCCGACCTGATCGACGCCGAGCAGGAGGCGCTCGCGGCGCTGGTGCACCGCGAGGTGGGCAAGCCCCTGGCGGAGGCGCGCGCCGAGGTCGCTCGCGCGGCGGAGGTCGTGCACCACTTCGCCGCCGAGGCCGGGCGCGTCTGGGCGGCGCAGGTGCCGGGGCCAACGCTGGCGACCGGCAGCTGGATCCGCCCCGCGCCGGTCGGCGTGGTCGCGGCCATCGTGCCCTGGAACTTCCCCGTCGCGCTCGTGATCTGGAAGCTCGCCCCGGCGCTGGCCGCCGGCTGCGCGGTGGTCGTCAAGCCCGCCCAGGAGGCGCCGCTGGCCGCCTGGGCGCTCTGCGACCTCGCCGAGCGGGCCGGTCTGCCGCCCGGGCTGGTCTCGTGCCTGACCGGCGACGGCCCGCTCGTCGGCGAGGCTCTCGCCACCCACCCGCGCGTGGCCAAGGTGGCCTTCACCGGCTCGCGCCGGGTGGCCGAGCTGATCGCCGCCTGGGCGGCGCCGCGCCTGAAGGCCCTCTCGCTCGAGCTCGGCGGCCACGGGCCCCTGGTGGTGTTGCCCGACGCCGACCTCGACGTCGCGGCCGACGTCGCCGTGGCCCAGGGGTACGTCAACGCGGGCCAGGCCTGCTATGCGGTCAACCGGGTCCTGGCCCCCCCGGCCCTGGCGGGCGACCTGATGGAGCGCATGCGCGAGCGCATCGCCCAGCTCGTGCTGGGGCCGATGGCGACCGAGCGCGGCCTGGAGCGCCACCGGCTGCTGCTGGACGAGGCCCGCGCCGCCGGGGCGGTGGTCGAGGGCGGCGAGGACACCGGGCCGGGCCGGGTGGCGCCGGCGCTGGTGAGCGGCGCCGGGCCGGGGGTGCGCCTGATCGACGAGGAGCCCTTCACGCCGATCGTGGCCGTGATGGAGATGCACGACACGGCGGCCGCGATCGCAGAGGCCAACCGCCCCGACTACGGCTTGGTCGGCTACGTGGCCGGCCGCGACCTGCGCGGCGCGCTCGAGGCGGCCCAGGCGCTCGCCTGCGGGACGGTCGTGGTCAACGGCTGGCGGGTGGTGGTGCCCTATGCGCCCTACGCCGGCTGGCGCGGGTCGGGCGTGGGCACCGAGCTGGGGCGTCCGGGGCTCGAGGCCTTCCTGCGCTGGCAGCACCTGCGCGTCCTCGCCTAGCGCGGTGGCCGCGCTAGCTGCCCGAGCCCGCGGCGCGGTGCACGCGACGGGCGAAGACCAGCTGCTCGAGCTTGGGCCGCGCGCCCGCCGTGCCGCTGTCCCCGACCCCGCCGACCACCAGGTGGGGGTCCTGGTAGAGCGGCCCCTCGTCGACCAGCACCCGTGCCGCTCGCAGGCCGGCCACCACCTCCTCGCCCGGGCCGAACACGGCCGCCCCCAGGCCGTACGCGCTGTCGTTGGCGAGGGCCAAGGCGTCGGCCGGGTCCTCGGCCAACGCCAGGCCGCGCACGGGCGCAAAGCTCTCCTCGCGCCACAGCGCCGCGTCGAGGGCCGTGCGCGGCAGCAGCACCACCGTCGGGGTGACGTGGGCCCCGGCCTCGCCGCCGCCCACGACCACCTCGCCCCCGCACGCCAGCGCCTCCGTGAGCGCGGCCCGGGCGGCCGCGCGGGCGCGGCCCTCGGGCAGGGGGCCGATGTCGGTCGCCTCGTCGTCGGCCGCCCCGACCCGCAGTGCGGCGACGGCCGCGGTCAGGCGCGGGCGAAAGCCCTCCCAGGCCCGGCGCTCGACGATGATCCGCTTGGCCGCCATGCAGAGCTGGCCGCCGTTGGCGAAGCCGCCGATGGCGGCCGCCTGGGCGGCTTGCTCGAGGTCGGCCCCCGCCAGCACGATCATCGCGTCGTTGCCCGAGCCCTCGGCGATGTACGGGCGCAGACGGGCGCCCGCGGCATAGGCCTTCCCCAGGGCGGCGAGCTGGCGCTTGCAGGTGGCCGTCGAGGCGTGGGCGACGACCGCGTGCACGTTGGGGTCCCAGACCAACGGCTCGGCCTCGGGGCCGGGGAGGTCGACGCGCACGATCGCGTCGGCGGGCCAGGCCGCCCCGAGCGCCTCCAGCACCACCGCCCCGGTGCGCCGCGCGCGCGCGGACGGGCGCGCCAGCACGGCGTTGCCGGCCACCAGCGCCGAGGCGCTGACCACGGTCGGCACCCACACCGGCGAGTTGGCCGCGTGCCAGCCGAGCACGACCCCGTAGGGCGCCCACTCCAGGCGCGTCGACCCCGAGACGGCCGGCACCGGGCGCGGGCGGATCGCCTCGGCCAGGCCGGGCAGGGCATCGAGCAACCCCAGGGCCGACTCCAGCTCGCGCCGGGCGAAGCGCCGCGGCTGGCCCAGCTCGGCGACGGCCCGGTCGACGACCGCTGCCCCGACGTCGGCCAGGGCCGCGCGCGCCCGCGCCGCGCGCGCCAGGCGCTCGTCGAGCGACAGCGCCGCCACCGCCGGCTGGGCCGCCGCGGCGCGGACGGCGAGCTCCGAGGGTGCGGGGGACGCCACGACGGTCCAGCCTAACGACGCCGGGCCGCTGCCCCCCGGCCTGCTCGTCGTCGGCGACGAGGCCGCGCTGGCGGCCGCCTTCCCGACCCTCTCCGCCCTGCAGCCGGTGGAGCGCGTCCGGGCCGGCCTGGTCTGCGCTCCGCGGGCGGCCCCCGAGCTGGCCGCCCCGGCTCTGGCGGCCTGCCCCCTTCCCCACCGGCCGCTACCGCGCGTGCCGGGGTGGCCGGATCCGCCGTCCCGCTGGCTCGGCGGCTGGTACCTGCGCAGCCCGGCCCACGCGCCCGCGCCGCCTGGGCTGCGCGAGCTCGTCCAGGCGCCCGGCGAGGGCTTCGGCCCGACCGCCCACGCCACCACGGCGATGTGCCTCGAGGGCGTCGGGGGCCTGCCCGCCGGGCCGGCGCTCGATGCCGGCTGCGGCTCGGGGCTGCTGGCACAGGCCTGGGCGCGCCTGGAGCGCGGGCGCGTGCTCGCCTGCGACCTCGACCCGCGTGCCCTCGACCAGGCCGCGCGCAGCCTCGCGGCGGCCGGCCTGGCGGGCCGGGTGACGCTGCGGCTGGTGGCCGTCGGGGCGCTTGCGGCCGAGGCGATTGCCGGGTGCGCCCTGTTCGCCAACGTCCCGCCCGCCGCCCACTGGGAGCTGCTTGGTCGCATCGTGACGCCGCCGCGGGCGGCGCTCCTGTCGGGGCTGCGGCCGGGGCAGGCGCGTGCCGTCGCCGCCGCGTACCGAGCCCTCGGCCTGCAGGTGGGCGGATGGACGGAGCGCGGCGGCTTCGTCTGCGTCGCGCTCGTCGCGCCGTGAGTCGAGTCTGGCGGACCTGGGCGGTGCTGATGCTGTTCGCCCTCGGCACCAGCCTGATCACCCCGCTGATCCCCCTCTACCAGGACGAGCTCGGCTTCGGCGACACCGTCGTGACGCTCTTCCTCGGCTGCTACGTCATCACGCTGGTGCCCTCGATGCTGAGCCTCGGCCAGCTGTCGGACCGGGTCGGGCGCAAGCGGGTGCTGCTGATCGCCATCGCCACCCTGGCCGCCGCCCAGCTCATCCTGATCGCCGAGCCGCCGCTCTGGGGCCTGTTGAGCGCGCGGGCGATCCAGGGGCTGGCGACCGGGGCCTTCTTCGGCACCTGCACCGCCTTCCTGGTCGACGCCGCCCCGCTCGGGCGGCGCGGCTTCGTGTCGGTGCTTGGCTCGATCTCAATCCGCCTCGGCCTCGGCCTCGGGCCCGGCATCGGGGGCCTGATCGCCGAGTTCTCCGACGAGCCCTTGCGGCTGCCCTTCGAGCTTCACCTGATCGCCCTGGTGGCGGCGGGCCTGATCGTGGTCAGCCTCCCCGAGACGGTCACGGTGCGCTCGCGGCGGCCGCTGACCCTGCGCCTGGAGGTGCCGGCCGCCGAGCGGGCCGTCTTCTGGCGTGTGCTGGTGCCCTCAGGGGCGCTCTTTTCCCTCTTCGACGGGGTCGCCCTGTCGCTGATCCCGGTCTTCCTCGTGCGCACCCTCGACGTCGACAACTACGCGCTGGTGGGGGCGGCGGGGTTCCTGGTGCTGGTCTCGGGGGCGCTCAGCCAGATCGCGCTGCCGCGCCTGCGGCCCGACCGGGCAATCGGCTGGGGGCTGGCGGCGGCCTCGCTCGCCTCCTTGGGGGTGGTCGCCTCCGCCCCGGTCGAGTCGGTCGGGCTCGCCCTGGCGGCGGTGGCGGCGACCGGCGCCGCGGCCGGCCTGGTCTTCAAGGGAGGCCTGGACCTCTGCACCCAGATCGCGCCGGTCGAGGACCGCGGCAAGCTGATCTCCTCCTACTACGTGGCCTGCTACCTGGGCGGCTTCTCGGTGCCGCTGCTGGTGATCGGTGCGCTCTCGGACCTGATGGGGCTGACCGCCGCCCTGGCCGTGCTGTCGGGCGCCGCCGCCCTCGGGGCGGCCTGGACCTGGGCCGTCGGGCTCCGCTCGCTGTCGGGCTTGCGCGCGCCCGAGCCCACCGCGCCCGTCCCCCAGCCGAGCGCCGAGTAGGCTCGCTGGGTGCCCGCCACCGCCGCCGACGCACAGGCGCTGGCCGGCGCGCTGCTCGAGGCCGACCGCGCGGTCGTGCTGACCGGGCTGCGGCTGGGCGGCCCCGAGGATCGGGACGACACCCACGCCGGGGGCGAGTGGGCCGCGCGCGCCAACCTGGAGGCCTTCCTCACCGAGCCGGCGAGCTTCTGGGAGTACTTCTACCCCACCGCCATGGCGATCGCCGCCCGCGAGCCGACTCCCGATCACGCCGCCCTGGCCCGCCTCCAGCGCGCCGGGACGGTTGCGGCCCTGATCACCCAGGCGGTCGACCGCCTCCACGCCCGCGCCGGCAGCACCGAGGTGGTCGAGGTCTACGGCACCCTGCTCACCTTGCGCTGCGAGCGCTGCGGGGAGCGCTACGGCCTGCCCGAGGTCGGCGCGCTGATCGCCGTCGCCCCCGACGGCGTGCCACGCTGCACGACCGCCGGCTGCGCCTACCCGCTGCGTCCCGAGGGGACGCTCTGGGGCGAGCCGCTACCGCGGGCCGCCGTCGAGCGCGCCTGGGAGCTGGCGGCCGCGGCCGACGCCTTCGTCGTGCTCGACTCGGACCTGCGCACGGCCCCGATCTCCCTGCTGCCCTCGGTGCCGCTCACCCGGGGGGCGCCCCTCGTGGTCGTGGGCGAGACCCCCACCCAGTACGACCGCTACGCGCGCATCCTGGTGCGCGCGCCGAGCGCCGGCCTGCTGAGCGCGGTCGCCGACCTGATCGCGCCCGAAGGCTGATGGCGGACAAGGGCCTCTTCTCGCTCCAGGGACAGGCGGCGATCGTCACGGGGGCCTCGTCGGGGCTGGGGGAGATGATGGCCCACGGCCTGGCCGCCGCCGGCTGCGCGGTGCTGCTGGCCGCCCGCCGCCGGGAGCGCCTGGCCGCCGTGGCCGGCGCCATCGAGGCGGCGGGTGGGCGGGCCGTCGCACGCCCGGCCGACCTGCGCGACCCGGGGCACGCCGAGGCGCTGGTGGCCGCGGCCGCCGAGGCCTTCGGGCGCCTGGACGGGGTGGTCCTGAACGCGGCCACGTCGACGATCAGCCCGGCCGAGGACCAGGACCCGGCGGACTTCGACGACGTCCTGCGAGTCAACGTCGGCGCCCAGGCGGCGCTGGCCGGCGCGGCCGCCCGCGCGATGATCACCGCCCGCTCAGGGGGCTGGATGATCCTCATGAGCTCGATCCTCGGCCGCAAGGCCGGCACCGGCCCGGGGGTGGCCGCCTACGCTGCCTCCAAGATCGCCGTCGAGGGGCTCACCCGCGAGCTGGCCCGCCAGTGGGCGCCCCACGGCATCCGCGTCAACGCCCTGGCGCCGGGCTACTTCCCCACCGAGATGAACGCCCCCATGACCGCTGACCCGGGCCGGCGCGAGGCGCTGGTGGGACGGATCCCGCTGGGCCGGGCCGGGGAGGCGGCCGACATTGCCGGGGTGGCGGTCTTCCTGGCCAGCCGGGCGGCCGGCTACGTGACCGGCCAGGTGCTGCCGCTCGACGGCGGCATGTCCTGCTGGTAAGCCGTCAGCCCGCCGGCGCGGCCTCGTCGACGACGAACTTCTGCGAGTAGTAGATGTCGCCCTCGTGGCCGAGCTTCATGCGCCGCAGGGTCGACTTGACCCGGGTGCCGACCTCGACGTCGTCGGGGGCGACGCCGACCACCGGGGCCGGCATCAGGACGCCCTCGTCCATCGTGATGTGGCCGACCACGTAGGGCTCCTGGCCGAGGAAGTCGCGCGGCGGGTAGTAGACCACCGTGTAGTTGGTGAGCACGCCCCCGCCGGCCAGCTCCTCCTCGCTCAGGTCGGAGCCGCCGCAGGCGTAGCAGTGGTGG
>DATAGF010000091.1:0-29388 GCA_036257075.1 Miltoncostaeaceae bacterium | reverse complement strand
GGCGCTCAGGGCGTCGAGGGTGAGCCCCAGGCCCACGAGCTCCTGGACGGGGCCGTCGTGCAGCGCCTCGGCGACCCGGCGGCGCTCCTGCTCCTGCGCGAGGAGGATGGCCGCGGCCAGCGAGCGCCGCTCGGCGTGGGTTCGGTCGGCCTCGGCGAGCCGCTCGCGCAGGCGGTCGTCGACGTCCCCGTCTGGGCTATGGCTTACGTCCACGGTATGGAAACGCAATCCATGAGGCCGCTCAGCGGATCAGCGACTGGCGAATCCCGATGGCGACCGCCTGGGTGCGGTGCTCGGCGCCGAGCTTGGCCAGGATGTGCTTCACGTGGGTCTTGACCGTCTCGACGCTGACGACGAGCCGCTCGGAGACCTCCCTGTTCGAGCACCCGTCGGCGAGCATCTGGAGGATCTCCCGCTCGCGCGCGCTCAGCACCCCGGTGCTCCGCGGCTTGGCCAGCTGGCGGAGGAAGTCCGGCGCGAGGCGCGGGTCGACATAGGGCTCCCCGTCCATCACCTGCCGGATCGCCGCGACGAGCGCGCCGCTGTCGGAGTCCTTGAGCACGAAGGCCTGGGCGCCGGCGTCGAGCGCCTCCCAGAGCAGGTCCTGCTCGGCGTGGGCGGTGAACATGACGACCCGGACGGCGGGATGCTCGGCCGCGATCGTGCGCGCCGCGGCGACGCCGCCGATGCCCGGCATGCGGGCGTCCATGAGGACGACCTCCGGCCGGCGCAGCGGCACCAGCTCGAGCGCCGCCTCGCCGGAGGCCGCCTCGCCCACGACCACCATGTCGGCGAGCTGCGACAGCACGCGCCGCAGCCCCTCGCGCACGATGGCATGGTCGTCGACGACCAGGCAGCTGATCGGACGGTCGTCCCGCGACCCGTCGCTGACCGCCGCCGTGCTCACTGCCGACCCGACCTCCACGTCACGCGGGCCCGGGGGCCACGGCGAGATGGGCGATCCTGGACTCGAACCAGGGACCTCATCCTTATCAGAGATGCGCTCTAACCGGCTGAGCTAATCGCCCGGTGACCTGCGGTCGCGGAAGGGTACCAACCGCCTCGCGGGACCGACAAGCGTCGTCCGACGGGGGCGGACGGCTGTCCCGACAGGCGGGGCGGGAACCCCCCGCCCCGCGCCTATAATGGCCCCTCGGCAGCGCCCGCCTGGCAGAGAGGAGCGAGGCGCCGTGCAGGAGATGGTGATCTACGGGGTGAGCTTCGACATGGTCGGCAAGCAGCCGATCGTCCTGCTGAAGACCGTCTCCGGCAACAAGTTCCTGCCCATCTGGATCGGCCACGCCGAGGCGGCCGCCATCCTGATGAAGCTCCAGGGCGCCGAGACCCCCCGTCCCATGACCCACGACCTGCTCTCGGACGTCGTGTCCGAGCTCAACGCCGAGATCGCGAAGATCACCGTCACCGAGCTTCGGGAGAACACCTTCTACGCGCTCATCACCCTGCGCGCCGCCGCCTCCGAGATCGAGATCGACTCGCGGCCGAGCGACGCGCTCGCCCTCGCCGTGCGCAGCAACGCGCCGATCTTCGCCGCCGACCGCGTGATCGAGGAGAGCGGCATCGAGTTCGAGCACGAGGTCGAGGACACCGACGAGGTCGTCGAGAAGTTCAAGGAGTTCCTCGACGAGGTCAGCCCGGACGACTTCCTCTCGGAGAGCTAGGGGCCTGTCAAAGAAGTCGGTCGTGCACCTGCCGGCTTTGTCGGCCCCCGGCGACCAGAGAACCTTCGCCCTTCGGCGCCCGCGTCAACGATGCCGCACGGGCATCGACGTCGGCCGCGTCCATCCGAATGGCTCGGTTTTCGCTCGGCATCTGCACGACCTTGGTTCTTTGACAGTCCCCTACGGGCCGGAGGGCCCCTCGGCCGTCTCGCGCTTGGTGAGGTCGAGGAGGTGGCCGTAGATCTCGTGGAGGCCCTCGTCGCTCAGCGGCCCGCGGTTGGCGGCCGCCAGGTAGCGGTGCATCCAGTCCTCGCGGGCCTGGTCGACGAACTCCATGCCCTGCGAGCGCTTGTAGGCGCGCAGGCGGGCGACCAGCTCCAGGCGCGCGTTGACCGCCGCCAGCAGCTTGAGGTCGTTGTCCATGATCGCATCGCGCATCTGGCGCACGACCGCGTCGGCAGTGGCGTCCCGCACGGCGGCCACGCTAGCAAGCGGCGCGCCCTGTGCCCGTGGCGCCTGGCCCTGCCGCCCGGCGGGGGCTAACCTAGGCGGCGAGCGCCCCACCGGAGAACGGCTCCCGTGTTCGACATCTCCCCCATCCAGGTCATCATCGTGCTGGTGATCGCGCTGCTCGTGTTCGGTCCGAAGCGGCTGCCGGAGATGGGTCGCTCCATCGGCCGCGGCATCCGCGAGTTCAAGGGCGCCGTCCTGGACCACGACGAGCCGCCGTCGCGGCGCGACGAGCCCGGGCGGTCGCGGTCCGCGGCCCCGGCCGCCGAGCCGGCGGCGGCGCGCGACGAGGACGACGAGGTCCTCGAGGGCGTGGTGGTCCCGGGCGACTCCCCGCCGCGACCGCCCGCGGGCTGACCGCGGGAGCATGGCCCGCCGCTTCCGCGGGATGGCTGTGCGCCGCGTCGGCCGCGACGAGCGGCTGACCGTCGTCGAGCACCTCGACGAGCTCCGCAACCGGATCATCGTCTCGATCGTCGCCCTGGTCGTCGCCTTCGCGGTGGCGTACGGCTTCCACGACCGGCTGCTCGAGATCCTCGAGTGGCCCTTGCCGGAGCGCTACGAGGAGACCGGGCTGATCACGCTGTCGCCCACCGAGCCCTTGTTCACGGTCCTGAAGGTCTGCTTCTACACGGCGATCCTCGTCGCGCTGCCGGTCTGGCTCTACCAGGTCTACGCCTTCGTCATCCCGGCCGTCCAGGACCAGCCCCGCCGGCGGATGCTGCTCGTCGTGGCCGGGGCGTCGGCGCTGTTCCTGGCCGGCGTCGCCTTCGGCTACTTCGTCGTGCTGCCGGTCGCGCTCGACTTCCTGCTGGGGTTCGGCGGGGACACCTTCCTCGTCCAGGTGCGGGCGGGCGAGTACTTCGGCTTCGCCACCACCCTCCTGCTGGCCTCGGGCCTGCTGTTCGAGGTGCCGGTGGCGATGCTCGCGCTCGCGCGGATCGGTGTGACGAGCGCCGACTTCTACATCCGCCACTGGCGGGTCGCGATCGTCGTGATCGCGATCCTGGCGGCGATCCTGCCCGGCGGCGACCCCTTCAGCATGCTGCTGCTGATGATCCCCCAGATCGTGCTCTACGTCCTCGGCATCTGGCTGGCCAAGCGCTTCGGCCGGCCGCCGCTCTGGGCTCGTGAGGCCTGGGCCACGGTCGACGACGACGAGGACGCGGCGACCGGACGGGCCTAGCCCTAGTCGCGGAGCCGCCGGCCGGTGAGGCGGAGGAAGACGTCTTCCAGGCCGGCGGCGCGGGCCGCCTGCAGGCGCACCGGGACCCCCGACTCGCGGGCGTGCGCGTGGAGGGCCTCGGCGTCGTCGGTGAACAGCAGCACCAGGTCGCCGTCGACCTCGTGCCCGCGGGCCCATCCGTCGAGGTGGGCGAGCAGGGCCGGCGCGTCGCCCGCCGCCACCCGCAGCTCGAGCACCTCCCGGCCGACCTCGCGCGCGACCAGGTCTGCGGGGCGCCCCGTCCGGACGATGCGCCCCCCGTCCATGATCACCAGGCGGTCGCAGAGCTGGGCCGCCTCGTCCATGTAGTGGGTCGTCAGGACCAGGGTGGCGCCGTCGCGCCGCAGGGCCCGCAGGCGCTCCCAGACCGCGTGGCGCGCCTGGGGGTCGAGCCCGGTCGTGGGCTCGTCGAGCAGCACGAGGCGGGGGCGGTTCACGAGGGCCCGGGCGATCTGGAGGCGTCGGCGCATGCCGCCCGAGAGCCGGTCGACCGCGTCGTCGGCGCGGTCGGCGAGCGCCATGAGCCCGAGCAGCTCGTCCGAGCGCCGGGCGGCCTCGGGCCGCGGGATGTCGAAGTAGCGCGCGTAGACCAGCAGGTTCTCGCGCACCGTCAACTCCAGGTCGAGCGTCGTGTCCTGGGCGACGACGCCCAGCTGGCGCTTGAGCTCCCGCGGCCCGACGTCGGGGTCGATCCCCAGCACGCACAGCTCCCCCGAGTCGCGCGGCGACAGGCAGGCGAGCATCCGCATCGTGGTGGTCTTGCCGGCTCCGTTCGGGCCGAGGAAGCCGAAGCACTCGCCCTGCTCGATGCGGACGTCGATGCCGTCGACCGCCGCGATGTCCCCGTACCGCTTGGTCAGGTGCCGGGCAAGGACCGCGACCGAGGGCGGCTCAGGGGGCGAGCGGGACCTCCGCGCCCACGGCGGCCAGCGTCCGGTGGAGGCCCTCCTCCAGCTCGACCGTCGGCGACCAGTCGAGCAGCTCCTGCGCCAGCGCGATGTCGGGCCGCCGCACGGCCGGGTCGTCCACCGGCAGGGCCTCGAAGACGATCGGCGCGGCGCTGCCCGTCAGCTCGCGCACCAGCTCGGCCAGCTGGAGGATGGTGAACTCGGCCGGATTGCCGAGGTTGACCGGCTCGTGGTGGTCGGCGTCGATCAAGCGGAGGAGGCCCTCCACCAGGTCCGAGACGTAGCAGAAGGAGCGCGTCTGGCCGCCGTCGCCGAAGACCGTGAGCGGCTTGCCGGCAAGGGCCTGGCGGAGGAAGGTCGGGATCGCGCGCCCGTCGTGGGGGCGCATGCGCGGCCCGTAGGTGTTGAAGATGCGGGCGATGTGCGTGTCCACGCCCTGCTGGCGGTGGTACGCCATCGTCAGCGCCTCGGCGTAGCGCTTGGCCTCGTCGTAGACGCCGCGCGGGCCGATCGGGTTGACGTTGCCCCAGTAGCCCTCGGACTGGGGGTGCTGGAGCGGGTCGCCGTAGACCTCCGAGGTGCTGGCCAGCAGGAACGCGGCCCGGTGGGCTTTGGCGAGGCCGAGCGCGTTGTGGGTGCCGTAAGAGCCCACCTTCAGCGTATGCAGCGGCAGGCGCAGGTAGTCGATCGGGCTGGCGGGGCTCGCCAGGTGGAAGACGTAGTCCACCGGCTCGCCGGTCTCCAGGTGCTCGATCATGTCGCGCTGGAGGAAGACGAAGTCCGGCTGGCGGATGTGCTCGATGTTCTCGAGCGTGCCGGTGTCGAGGTTGTCGATGCACAGCACCCGGTGGCCTTCGGCGAGGAGGCGGTCGCAGAGGTGGGAGCCCAGGAACCCGGCTCCTCCGGTCACGACGGACGTCGGCACGTGACTGACTCTACCCACTCCGGCGCCGGCGACCCCCCACGAGGGAGCGGACCGCCCGACCGCCCTCCGCCAGCTCGGGCGCCGCGAGGAGGCGCGCCGCCGCCGCGACGACCGCGAGGGCGATCGCGGCCTTCAGCACCAGCAGCGGCGCCACCTCGAGCGAGGGACGGTCGGTGGTGGGGATGGCGAGGTTGAGCAGCAGCGCGACGACGGCGCCCGCCGCGGCGGCTCCCAGCAGGCGCGCCTGGCGCTCGGCCAGCGCCCGCAGGTCCAGCGACGGGAAGTGCCGCCGCGCTCGCGCGAGGAGCATGGCGGCGTTGGCGAAGACGCCGAGGGTCGCGGCGAGCGCGAGCCCGGCCTGCTCCATGGGCCCGAGGAGGGCGAGGTCGAGGGCGATCGTCAGGACGACCGTCACGACCGTGGTCCAGAGGATGTCGCGCTGGAGGTTCGCGGCCGACAGGGTGCGGTTGAGGAGCAGGGAGAGGAAGGCGGGCCAGATCCCGAGCGCGTACCAGAGCAGCGGCGGCGCGATCTGGTCGACGCACTCCTCGCCGCACGCCTGGCGCTGGAAGGCGAGCTGGGCCACCTCGTCGGCCCAGATCGCGAGCAGCAGCGACATCGGGAACGCCACCAGCCCCAGGAGGCCCGCCACGCGGCGGAAGGCGGCGAGCGCCTCGTTCTCGCGGTGCTCGGACATCAGCCGTGCGATCAGCGGGAAGAGCGGCGTGAGCAGCGGCAGCAGCAGGGCCGCGCGCGGGCCCTGGCCGAGCGCGTTCGCGAAGCTCAGGGCCGCGACCCGGCCGGCCTCGAGGCTCGAGGCGAAGATCTTGTCGGTGAAGTTGTTGACCTGCTGCAGCACCGACGCGCCGAGCACGGGGAGCGCGAGCAGGCCGACGGCGCCCAGGCGCGGGTGCCCCAGGACCGGCCGCGCGCCGGCCTCGCGCAGCAGGCGCCAGAACTGCGGCAGCTGCAGGAGCACCTGGAGGGCCGCGCCCACGGCGACGCCCCAGCCCGCCGCCTCGATCCCGATGCTGTCCTTGCCGATCAGGACGCCGAGGATGATGCCGAAGTTGAACGCCACCCCGACGGCCGCGGGCCCGGCGAAGCGCCCGTGGAGCTGGAGCATCGCCGTGAAGATCGCCGAGAAGCCCTGCAGCGCGAGGGCGGGCGACATGATGCGGATGAGCTCGGCGGTGTCCTCCGCCCGCGCCGGGTCGAGGCCGAAGATCGCGGCCGGCACCTCGGGGAAGATCGCGGCCAGCGAGGCGAGCGTCACGAGCGCCAGGCCGGTCCAGATGGCGAGGGCGCTGACGAGGCGCCAGGCGCTGTCGGCTCCGTGGTCCGCCCGCTCGCGCGCGAAGACAGGGATGATCAGCGTGACGAGGGTGTAGAGCAGCACCGCCGCGACGGTGTTGACGATCAGGAGCGAGTTGACGAAGGCGTCGGTGGCGCCCGACGTCCCGTAGGCGGCGGCGAGGACGACCTCGCGCGCGAAGCCCAGCAACCGGGACAGCAGCCCGAACAGGGCCACGATGGCCGCCGCCCGGGCCAGCCGGCCGACGGTCACCGCGGCACGAGCCCGTACAGCGTCCGCACGCCTGTCAGCACGAGCAGGCCCCTCACCGCCACCGCCGGGCTGTAGCGCCCGTCGGGGAAGGTCCAGAGCCGCCGCCCGGTGCGCAGGTCGAGGGCGACGGTGCGGCCCTCGCTGGGCACGCGGGCGAGGGTGGACGCGTACACCACGTCGCCGATCACCGACGCCGAGCCGGAGATGCGCTCGCCGGCGCCGAAGGCCCAGCGCTGGCGCCCGGTCACCGCGTCGAGTGCGTGGACCTGCTCGTCGTAGCTGCCGACCATCACCAGCCGGTCGGCGACGGCCGCGCTCGAGTAGACGTAGTCGTCGAGGAGGCGCACCCAGGCGATCTCGCCGGTGTCCTCGTCCAGGGCGATCACGCGTCCGTTCACGTTGCCGATGTAGACGCGGCCGTAGGCCACCGCGGGGCCGGCGTAGAAGCGGCCGGGCCCGCGCAGGCGCCCTCCCGGGCTCTCGCGCTGCCAGACGACGCGCCCGTCGGAGCGCCGGTAGGCCGTCACCCGGCCGGAGTAGTCGCCGACGACCACGTTGCGCCCCGACAGCGCGAGGCTCGCCTTGACCTCGCCGGGCGCCTCGGCGCTCCAGAGCACGCCGCCGGTGCGGACGTCCAGCTTCATGACGCGGCCCGCCAGGGTCCCGATGTAGGCCGCCTCCTCGACGACGAGCGGCGACGACTCGACCGCCGACCCCACCCGCCGCCGCCAGACCTCGGCGCCCGTGGCGGCGCGCAGGGCGATCACGTCGCCTCGGATCGTGGTGACCAGGGCGAGGTCGCCCGCGAGGGCGGGCGACGAGGCGACCCTGCCGCGCAGGCGGACGGCCCAGAGGCGCCGGCCCGTGTCGAGGTCGAGCGCCATGGCGAGCCCGGCGTTGGTCCCCACCACCGCGCGCCCGTCGCCCAGCACCGGCGGGAACTCCAGCAGCGAGCCGGCGTCGTGCGACCACGCCCGCCGGAGGGGCGGGCGCAGCCGGAGCGCCGGGTTCGCGCGGGTGCGCTCGGCGTCGTAGCCGTACTCGGGCCAGGACCCGGCTGCGGCCGCCCCGCGCGGCGCCTCCCTCGCCTCGAAGCCCTCCGCCGTGCCCTCGACGTTGCCCTCGTCGAACCACCCGCGGGCCAGCCCGTACGCCACCACCCCGGCGGCGATCAGCAGGACGGCGGCGAGCCCGGCCAGGCCGAGCCAGAGGCGCTTACCGCGCGGGCGCAGGGTGGGCATAGACGTGGCGCGTCCCGATCAGGTACAGCGTCCGCCCGGCGCCCACGGCGGGGGAGTAGCGCCCGTCGTCGCCCTCGAAGCGCACCGCGCCGGTCCGCACGTCCAGCCCGTAGGTGCGGCGCGCCTGCCCGGGCGCGTAGAGGCGGGCGGTGTAGACCACGCCGTCGACCACGGTCGCCGACCCGGAGATGCGGCCGCCGACGTCGAAGGACCAGCGCACCGAGCCGTCGTCGAGCTCGAGGGCCTGGAAGGTGCCGTTGTAGGAGCCGACGTAGGCGGCGCCGTCGGCGATGGCGGGCGTCGAGTAGACGTACGAGCCGCCGGTCGAGTGGCGCCAGCGCTCCGCGCCGGTGCGGGCCTCGAGGGCGATCACCGCCCCGCCCACGTCGCCGATCACGATGGTGTCACCGCTCACGGCCGGCCCGCCGTAGAAGCGCGTGCCGCCGGTGTACGTCCAGCGCTCGGCGCCGGTCGCCGGGTCGAGGGCGTGCACGTTGCCCGAGTAGTCGCCGACCACGATGAGGCCGCTCGCCAGCGCTGCGCTCCCCTTGATGTCGTCCGGCGCCTGGTAGCGCCAGCGCTGCTTGCCGGTCGCGGCGTCGACCGCGGACAGGCTCCCCGCCCAGGTGCCCACGTAGACGAGGCCGTCGACCACCAGGGGCGAGCTCTCGATCGGGCTGCCGCCGGTCGAGAACCTCCAGAGAGGGACGCCGGCCCCCGCGCCGTAGGCCGTCAGGGCGCCGTCCATCGAGGAGACGTAGACCGAGCCTCCGTCGATCGCCGGTGTCGAGGCGATCTCGCCCTTCTGGCGCCGCGCCCAGGCCAGCTCGCCGTCGTCGGCGCGGAGCGCGTAGACGCGGCCCGAGTTGGTCCCGAAGACCACCAGGCCGTCCCTCACGGCCGGCGGGAACTCGATCAGGGTGCGGCTCTCGAAGGTCCACGCGGGGCCGCCCCGGGGAGGCGGGACCTCGACGCCGGGGACGTAGCGGCGGCGGGACGAGCCGCCCCCGTACTCGGGGCTCTGGAGGCGCGGGTCGTAGAGCTCGACCTCCGCCGCCCCCCTTCGCACCCGCGCGCGCGCCGTGTCGTAGGGCGCCGCCTCGGCGGTCACGGCGGCCGTGCCGAGCGGCACCTCGGCCCGCCCCTCGCCGTCGGTCTCGGCGCGCGCCACGACGGCCCCGCCCCGCAGCGCCTCCACCGCCGCCCCCGCGACCGGCGCGCCGGTGTCGCCGTCGACGACCGTCACCGCGACCGGCGGCCCCTCGGGCGCGGGGGCCGGCGCCGTCGTCGTCGCCGGGGCCGCGGTCTCGGCGGCGTCGCCGCCCCCGCCGCCGCACCCGGCCGCCACGGCCGCCGCGAGCGCCGCCGTCAGGACGGGCGCCGCGGCCGCCCGTGCGCTACTCCGGAGCCGCACGCCCGGCCGGGCTCCCCCGCCACACGAAGACCACGATCACGCCGACGATGAACCCGATCACGGCGGCCAGCAGGACCGTGCGGGCGCGGTTCGGCAGGCTGGTCGACGAGCTCGGGCTCTGGGCCAGCGACACGATGTCGGGCTGGCCGTACTGGCGCTCCTTGACCAGGTTCAGCTGCTGGTCGGCGAGGTCGGTGGAGGCCACCTGGAGCTGCTGCCCGGCGCTCGCGAGCAGCGACTGCAGCATGATCGCCTCCTCGCCGCTGGGGTTCCGGGCCAGCTCGCGCCGGTAGCCGGCGAGCTCGGCCTGCAGGCGCTCGACCTGGACGTTGGAGCGCGCGACCGCCTGCTCGTAGGTCTGGACGATCTCGGCCGAGCTCTCGCGCGACTTGTCCAGGACGGCCTCGGCGTACAGGTTGGCCCCCCGCCGCGCGATGTCGCGGCTCTCGTCGGTGAAGCGGATCGTGGCGATCGTCGGCTGGTTGCCGACCGCGCCGCCCGGCGCCCGCGGCGCCGTCAGCTCGACCCCCTGACGCACCCGGCTGGGCGCGACGCCGAGCTCGCGGGCCACCTGGGTGACGATCTCGTCGCCCGTCAGGGCGGTGGGCGCCGTTGCCGGGTTGGTGGAGGGCGTCGACACCGGCGTGCCCGAGACGGAGGTCGCCTGGCCGAGGTAGACCTCCGAGGTGCCCACGTACTCCGTCGTGGTCACGAAGGTCAGGATGAGGCCGACGAGCGCGGCTGCGAGGGTCGCCGCGAGGATGAGCCAACGGCCGCTCCACAGCACGCGGCCGTAGTCCCTGAGGGTGATCTCGCGCTCCACGTCCGGCGGACCCTAGTGGACGCGCGAGAGGGGGGCGAGGCCGTGGGGTTCGCGCCTCAGGATGGTCTGGTCGAGGAACCGCGTCATCACGACGCCGGCCTCGTGGGAGCCCACTCGGGACGGCGGCCGCTCGCCGGCGGCGATGGCCAGGATCGTCTCGGGATAGGCGGCTCCGGCCGCCTGGGGCAGCGGGAAGGCGCCCCCGAAGCGCGTGTTGATGTCGGTGATGCCGAGGATGGCGCCGTCCTCGCGGAAGCACTGCACCGTGCTCGGCCCCGCGAGCCCCAGGGCCGCCACCGCGGCGGCGCCGAGCCCGGTGAGCTGGGGGTCGTCGAGCGTCTCCCCCTTGATCTGCTCGCCGCCCTTCGCCTGGATCATCCTGCGCGGCACCGCCCCGAGGGGGCGCCCGTCGAGGTCGCCGAGGCAGTCGATGCTGAACTCGGCCCCCGGCAGGGCCTGCTGGATGACGCTCTCGGCGGGCGTGTAGCGCAGGAAGAAGGCGAGCTCGTCAGGGTCGGCGCAGCGGTAGATGTGGCGGGCGGCGAACCCGAGCCGCGGCTTCACCAGCACCGGGTAGGGCAGGCGGCCGGGGTCGGCGTCCGGCGGGAGCCAGGTCGGCGGGGAGGGCAGGCCGCGGGCCGCCAGCATGCGGTGGCACTCCCACTTGTCCTGGCAGCCGAGGGCGACCTCCGCGCTCGGCAGGAAGACGCGGGCGCCGGCCGCCTCGATCTCGTCGGCCGACCGCGCGAGCACGACGGGGTCGAGGTCCGTGAGCGGGAGCACCGCCCGCACGCCCTCGCGCGCGCAGGCCTCGGCGACGGCCGCGCCGTAGCCGGGGTCCGCCACCGGTGGCAGGGCGACCACGCCGTCGGCGGCGAACAGCGACGGCGACAGGGGATCCAGGTCGCTGACCAGCACCCGGCCGTCGCGGCCGGCGCCGTCGAGGGCGTCGCGGAAGGCGCGGACGATGTCCACCCGCTGCCCCGCGCACGTGAGCAGGACGGTGACGTCAGTCATCCGGCGTCCCCGGGCGGGCGAGGTCGAAGCCGCCGCGCTCGCCGGCGTAGGTGCCCCCCCGGCCCAGCACGACGCGCGCCGTGCGGGCGAGGATGGCCAGGTCGCGCCGCGGGCTCCAGGCGTCGACGTAGGCCACGTCGATCTCGATCCGCCGCGACCAGGGGATGGCGTTGCGCCCGCTCACCTGCGCCAGCCCCGTCAGCCCCGGGCGGGCGAGCAGGCGGCGGCGCTGGCGGGCGTCGTAGAGCCCCACCTGGGAGGCCACCGTGGGGCGGGGCCCGACCAGGCTCATGTCGCCCCTGATCACGTTCCAGAGCTGAGGCAGCTCGTCGAGCGACAGCCGGCGCAGCAGGCGCCCGGCCCGCGTGATCCGGGCGTCGCCGTCCCTGACCGCCAGGCCGGGGCCCATCCCCTCCGCGCCGACGACCATCGTGCGGAACTTGAGGAGGGTGAAGGGCCTGCCCGCGTAGCCGATCCGCTGCTGGCGGTAGAGCGCGGGGCCGGGCGAGTCGCGCCGCACCCACACCGCGATCGCGGCCATGGCGGGCGCCGTCGCGACGGCGAGCGGCAGGGCCAGCGCCAGGTCCGTCGCCCGCTTGGCGCGGCCGCCGACGGGTCCGACAGGGGTGGCGGGCCGGTCAGGCAAGCGACTCCACCGCCGCGACGAAGCGCGCGGCCAGGGCGGCCCGGTCGTAGTGGGCCAGGGCGTAGCGCCGCCCGGCCTCGCCCATCCGGCGGGCGCCGTCGCGGTCGGACGCCAGGCGCCGGATCGCCCGCGCCAGCGCCGCGCCGTCCTCCGGCGGCACGGCGACGCCGCAGGCGGCCCGCTCCACCATCCTCGTGAGCTCCCCGGCCGGCACGGAGGCGACGATCGGCCGCGCCGCCCCGAGGTAGTCGAAGGCCTTGTTGGGGAGGGCGCCCGCGAAGAGGGGGTTGTCCTGGTAGGGCAGCACGCAGGCGTCGGCTCGGGCGAGCCACGAGGCCACCTCGCGCTTGGGCACCGCATCGACGAAGGCCACGTTGTCGAGCCCGCGGTCGCGGGCCGACGCCACCAGGGCGGGCTTGCGGTCGCCGTTGCCCACCAGGACCAGCCGCACGTCGGGCGCGTCGCGCAGCTGCGCGGCCGCGTCGAGGACCGTCTCAAGGGAGCTGTAGGTCCCGTGGGCGCCGACGTACATGGCCACGAAGGCGCCGTCGGGCACGGGCGCGCGCGCCGGCCGCACCCCGTTGCCGATCTCCAGGTCGACGCCGTTCGTGATGAGCTCGACCTTCCCGGCGGGCACCCCGCCGGCCACGATGCCGTCGCGGATGCCCTCGGTCAGCGCCACGATGCGGTCGGCCCGCCGGTAGCAGTGGGCCTCGAGGCGGCGGGCGGCGGCCACCGCCGGGCCCTCGCCCATGAGGCCCATCGCGACGGCCGACTCCGGCCACAGGTCGCGGACCTCGAGCAGGAAGCGGGCGCCGCGGGCCCGGGCGAGGGCGGCCGCGGCGGCGGCGGAGGGCAGCGACGGCGACGAGGCGACGACCACGTCCGGGCGCGGGGCGCGCGCGCCGGCGACCGTCGCCCACCAGGCGAAGGTGCCGTAGCTGGCCAGCCGCGAGCGCACGTCGCCGCCGTAGCCGGGCGTCGAGTAGGTGCGCCAGACGTCCAGGCCGTCCTCGCGCTCGCGCACGACCCGCCGGCCCCGGTAGCGCTCCGGGATCGTCCGCTCCTTGTGCTGCACGTAGGAGGTGACGACCGAGACCTCGTGGCCGGCGCGCGCGAGGGCGCGGGCGTGCTGCCAGTGGCGCACCCCGCCGGGCTGGTCGGCGCTGACGAAGTACTGCGAGACGTACAGCACCCGGCTCACCCGAGCACCTCGGCGTAGAGGGAGGTGAGCGTCCGGGCCTGGGCCTCGAAGCCCAGGCCGGCGAGGAAGGCCTCGCGCCCGGCGGCGCCCATCCGCGCGGCGTCGCCGTCGTCGGACAGCAGCCGGCCCAGGGCGTCGGCGTGGGCGCCGGCGTCGGCCGGCGGGACCACCAGCCCGCACCCGGCCTCGCGCACGATCGCGCCCATGCGCCCGAGATCGCTGGCCACGACCGGCCGCCCCGCGGCCATCGCCTCCACGAGCTTCGTCGGCACGGCGCGATCGTAGTTGCCGTGGCGCTGCAGCGGGACCCAGGCCACCCGCGCCGCGGCCAGCAGGGCGGGGACGCGCGAGTGGTCGACCGGCCCGAGGCTCTCGGCTCCCGGCGGCAGCCGGCCGGGGTCGCCGGGGCCGGCGAGCAGGAGCCGGGCGCCGGGGACGCCCACCAGCGGGAAGGCCGCGCGCATGACCTCCAGCCCGCGCAGGGGCGCGAGGCCGCCGACGTAGAGCGCCACCGGCGTGTCGGGAAGGAGGGAGGGCTCGGGGAAGGCGCCGGACCAGGGGGAGTTCGCCACGCTCACGGCCCGCGCGCCGGCGGCGGCGAACCGCGCCGCGAGGTCCTCGTTGGCGGCGACGACGGCCGAGAGCCGCCGCGCGCCGGCCCGCTCGGCGCGCTCGGCCGCGAGGGCCACCGGCAGGCGCAGCGCCCGCGGCAGCCACCGCTTCGTACGGACCGTCTCGCCGAGGTACTCGTGTGCGTCGTAGACGACCGGCCGCCCGCTCCGCAGCGCGAGCCAGAGCGCGGCCGGCAGCAGCTCGGGATCGTGGACGTGGTAGAGGTCGGCGTCGCGGCGGCGGGCCTCCCCGGCCAGGCGCCACCCGGCCGCGAGGCGGCGGGCGCGCGGGATGGGCTCGCGCGGGGCGCCGACCCACGCCCGCCCGCCGGCCTCCACGGCCGCCCGCGCCTCCTTGTGGTAGATGCGCACGTCGCGCGGCCCGTGGACCGAGGTCAGGTGCAGCACCCGCCGGCCGGCGAGCGAGGCGCCCGGCGCCGCCGCCGCCGGCGCGCCCGCGGGGCCGAGCTCCGCCCCGCGCCGGGCGAGCTCGTCGAGCAGGTCGCCCCAGAGCGTCCCGTAGCCGGGCGCGCGGTCGTCGGCGAGGTAGGTGTTGTGCCACAGGAGCGCGGCCCGGCCGCCGGCGCGGCGCACGCGCTCGAGCACCTCGAGGGCGCGCTCGCGGGCGGCGTCGGCGCCGAGGCCCAGGCGGGAGTGCAGGGCGGTGTCCATCACGGCGAGCGGCAGCAGGGTGAGGCGCGCCGGGCGCTCCTCCCCCATCAGCCAGGGGCGGAAGGGCCGGGCGATGCCCGCGGCGAAGCCGGGCGCCTCGCTGAAGGCCAGGCTCGAGTCGTAGGCGACCCCGGCCCGCTCGAGCGCGCGCGGGCTCTCGTGGTAGCGGAAGCGCAGGTAGTGGAAGCGGACGCCCTCCACCGGCCCGGCCTCGGCGCGCAGCGACGCGAGCTCGGCGGCCAGCGCCGCGGGGTCCTCGGCGGCGGCGAACGAGCCGTGCAGGGCCACCTCGCCACCCGCGGCGCGCACCGCGGCGGCCAGGTGGGGCCGCTCGCGCTCGTAGACGCGGCGCGGGGTGCCGTCCAGGCGGTGGCGGTTGCGGCCGATCAGGAACACGGTGGAGCGCAGGCCCCGCCGCCAGGTCGTCTCCAGCAGGTCGGGGAGGTTGTCCCATGGATCCGGCCCGGCGAGGGAGGCGGCGAGCCCGCGCGGCCCGCGGCGGCGGGCGATGCCGGCGAGCCCCCGGGGCGTGCGGCGGCGCAGGCGGTCGATGTCGTGGGTAAGTGCCACGCCCCAGCGGGTCGGCGGCGGGATGCGCAGCGCGGCGCGCAGCGCGTCGAGGTAGCCCTCGACCGGCGGGTCGGCGAGGTCGAGCCCGGCCATCCGCCCGAAGGCGCTCGCGGCGAGCGGCAGGCGCCCGAAGCGGTCGCGCTCGGCCACCCGCAGCTCGTCCCAGCGGGCCAGCAGGTAGAAGGCGCTGGCCACCAGGTCCCCCGGCAGCGGCGCTCCCGGCGCGGTCGGCGGGAACAGCAGCGTGAGCCCGGCGACGCGGTGGACGGCCGGGCCCGGGAAGGCTGCCGGGCCCTCGAAGAAGGCCTGCGCTCCGGGGTCGGCCGGGATCCAGACGCCGTCGTCCGGGCGGCTCGGCGCGTAGACGAGATCGGCCGCGCCCTCGGTCCAGGCCGGCGAGCGGCCGAGGCCCTCGGCCAGCGTCTCGAGCACCCAGCGCGCCCGGGGGGCGAACGCCGGGCGGCAGCCCTCGATGCGCAGGCGCAGCTCAGCCACGGGCGGCCAGCCGGCGCGCGAGGCGCTCGTAGAGGGCGAAGGCGGGGCGCGGGTCGCGCAGGTCGAGCACTGCGTCCTCGATCGGGGGGCGCAACGATCCGATGAAGGGCCGCGCCGACCACTCTCCGCGCCGCAGCTCGCCGGCGCTGCCCATCAGATGCTTGGTCAGCAGCACCCAGCGCCGCCCGTCGAGGTGGCCGGCCGGCCAGGTGCGGGGGCGGCCGATCGCGTCCAGCCAGCAGGCGAGAGGCAGGTTGACGCCGCAGGTCGTCGCGAGCCCGATCCACAGCCAGGCGCGGGCGTTCACCTCGATGAGGTGGTCGCGCCCGTCGCGCGGGTCCCGCTTGACCTCGACCTGCGAGATCCCGTGGTAGCCGAGCGCGTCGAGCAGGGCGTCGCAGCGGTCGGCCAGGCCGGGGTCCCAGCGCGCCTCGGCCGCGCGCGCCGCGCCGAACCCGACCGGCCACTGGCGGAGCTTGCGGCCCGTGAAGCGGACGAGCGCCCGCCCCGAGGCGTCCCGGTAGCTGCCGTACGTCCAGAGGCGCGAGTCGTCGCCGGGGATGACCTCGCAGACCTGGGGGTGGTACGGGGCGATCTCGTCCCACATCCGCCGTAGCTGCTCAGGGTCGTCGGCCCGCAGGAGGTGGGCGCGGAAGCGGTGGCGGAACTCCGGGGCGTTGCGCGGCTTGAGCACGAGCGGGAAGCGCAGCTCGCGGATCGCGGCCTCGAGGTCGCCGTCGTCGCCCGGCGTGATGGTCGCGGGCACCGGGAAGCCCGTCTCCCGGGCGACCCGGTGCTGGTGCTCCTTGTCCATGACCGCGTCGACCGCCGGCCAGGGCGTCCACGGGCGGCGGAAGAGCTCGTCGACCTCCGCCTGGCGCGGCCCCAGCGCGGCGATGGCCTCGTCGTGGGTGGCGTAGAGCACGCCGCCGCGCCCCGCGCCCCGTCCGAGCGCCAGCAGGTCGTCGACGAAGCGCTCCGGCTCGGTCAGCGGGTTGGCCGTGAGGGCCGCGGTCGAGTAGCGCGAGACCATGCCGATGGCGGCTGGGTCGTGGTCACAGGCGATCACGGGGACGCCGGTGCGGCCGAGGCTGCGGATGATCGCCAGGGCCTGCGGCCCGGACGCCTGCAGGACCACCGCCGGGGGCAGGCCGCTCACCGGGCCAGCGACCCGTAGATCGCGCTCATGCGGCGGGCGTTGGCCTCCCAGGTGTACTCCTCGCGCCCGACCCGCAGGGCCTCCTCCCCCATCCGCGCCGCGAGGCCCGGCTCGTCGAGGACGCGGGCCAGCGCGGCGGCCAGCGCGGCCGGGTCGGCGGGGGGCACGAGCAGCCCGGTGCGGCCCTCGCGCACGATCTCGGGGGTGCCGTCCACGGCGGTGGCCACCACCGGCCGACCGACGTTCATCGCCTCGCAGATCACCGTCGGCAGGCCCTCGCTGAGGGACGGGAGGACGAAGAGGTCGCCGGCGGCCATCCACCAGCCGACCTCGTCGTGGGCGACCTTGCCGACGAAGCGCACCCGGTCGGCGACGCCGAGCTCGGCGGCGCGGCGCTCGAGCGCCGGCCGCTCCTCGCCGAGCCCGGCGGCGACCAGCAGGGGCGCCCCGCCGGCCCGCCGGCCCAGCAGGCCCATGGCCTCGACCAGGGTGTCGACGCCCTTGCGCGGGACGAGCTTGCCGACGTAGCTCACGATCGGCCCGTCGTCGGGCAGGCCGAGGCGCGCGCGCGCCTCGGCCGGGGTCCGGGGGGCGAAGGCGCGGGCGTCGGCGCCGTTCGGGACCACCTCCACCGGCCGCCGCGGCGGCGCGAGGGCGGCCGCCGCCTCGCCGATCGCGGCGCTGACGGCGCAGACCTGGTCCAGGGCCGCCACCGCCTCGGCCACGCGGGCGCGGCTGCGCGGGCCGCGGGCGGGCACGTCGAGGACGTCGGCGCGGTGGGCGGTGGCCACGGCCGGCACGCCGAGCGCCGCGCCGACGCGGGCCGCGGCCCAGCCGTCGGGGACGAGCATGTGCGCGTGGACGACGTCGAAGGGCCAGCGCCCGTGCACGCGGCGCAGCGGCCCGTTCACGGCCCAGAGCATGGCGTCCGCGTTGCGGTGGCCGAGGCGGGCGCGGGGGAGGGTGAGCACCCGGGGGTAGAGCACCGGGACGCCCTCGACGGCGTCGACCCCGGGCACCTCGCGGTAGGCCCGCCAGCGCGGCACCAGCGGCGGCGCCCAGCCCTTGGGCGAGACGACCCGGACGTCGTGCCCGAGCGCCGCGAGGGCCCGCACCTGCTCGTGCACGAAGATCCCGCCGGTCCGGTTGACGGCGCTCGGGTACATGTGGCTGAGCATCAGGACCCTCACGCGCGGCCGGCCTCCCGGCGGGAGCGCTCCCACAGGACGAGCGCCCCCATGCTGAGCCCGAAGACGATCCACATCGGCGCGAAGTGGATCGCCGTCGAGGGGCCGATGCTGCCGAGGATCCAGCCGATCAGCGCGAGCGCGCCGGCCATCGCCATGTAGCGCACGAAGGGGTCCTCGGTCCGGCGCGCCGCGCGTATCTGGCGGCGCAGCAGGGTCAGGTAGAAGAGCAGGTAGAGGGCGAAGCCGACGATCCCGCCGTTGACCAGCACCTCGAGCCACCAGTTGTGCAGGTTCGCGACCCCGGGGAAGTTGGCCAGGCTGCGGACGTGGCTCTCGGCGTTCCCCGCGCCGACCCCGAGGCCGTCGGTCTCGCCCACGAGCTCGAGCCCGTCGCTCAGCAGCGAGGCGCGGACGCCCCCCGAGCCCTCACGGGTCTCGAGCTGCTGGCCCAGGATGCCGAAGTCGAACTTGGTGACCGTGCGCTGGTCGAGCTCGATCGGCCCGCCGCCCAGCACCGCGGGGACCACCAGCAGCACGGCCAGCGCGGCGACGGCTCCCGCGACGACCAGGCGGCCCCGCGCGCGGCGGTCGCTGCCGACCAGCACCAGGAGGCCCAGGATCACCAGCCCGGCGGCGAGCAAGCCCGACTTGCTGCCGGTGGCCAGGATGAACAGCAACGCCACGCCGCCGCCGATGAAGCCGAGCAGCTTCAGGCGGACGTCGCGGAACACGACGGGCAGCACCAGCAGGTAGGGCAGCGCGAGGCTGAGGTAGGTCGCGAAGTTGTTCTGGTTGCCGAACAGCGAGCCGACGCCGATCAGGCCGACGCGGCCCTCGCGGCCCTGGCGGAAGCTCGGCAGGTGGAGGCCGGTGACGACCTCGGCGACCGCGATCAGGCATGCGAGGACGAAGACGCCGAAGAGGGTCCAGAGCAGGATGCGTGCGCGCCGCGGGCTGCGGCAGATCAGGGCGATCGCGATCGCCAGGCCGCCCAGCATGGCCATGAAGAGGGTCCAGCGGAGGGCGGCCACCACGTCGTCGGCCCAGCCGATCGAGAGGGCGGTCCAGCCGAACCAGACCGCCAGGAGGCCGGCCGGGCGCGGCAGGCCCGCCGGCAGCGTGAGGCGGCCGTCCATCAACAGGTAGCCCACGAGCCCCAGGCCGAGCAGGACGATCAGGACGCGGAAGAGGAACAGCCAGGGCGCCGGCGGCGCGGCCAGGTTGGGCCCGGCGATGGCGGCCGCGGCGGTCAGCACGACCAGGACCGGCGCGAGCCGGCGCACCGGCACGTTGCGCACGAGGGCGCCGACGAGCACCACCAGGGCGAGGGCGATGCCGGGGAGGGGCTGCCAGACGGCGAGCGCGCCCGCCGCGACGGCGCCGATCGCGACCGCGATCGCCGCCGGGCTCGGGGACGGGCTCGGTCGCCGCGCAGCCGCCGGCCTGGCGGGGGCGTCCGTCGTCATCGACCGGGCAGCGTAGCGCGCGTCAGCGCGAGGGGCGGCCCGCCGAGGCGGCGTCGCGCAGGATGGCCGCGACCCGATCCGACTGGCGCTCCAGCGAATGGGGCTCCGCCGCCCGGCGGCACGCCTCCGGCGAGGGCGGGTCGTCCAGGACGGCGAGCAGGGCGGCCGCGATGGCGCCCGGGTCGGCGGGGTCCACGACGCGGCCCGCCCCCGGGTCGGGGACGACCTCGCGCGCCCCGCCGACCGCCGTCGCCACGACCGGGCGGCCGGCGGCGAGCGCCTCGAGGGCGGCGATCCCGAGCGGCTCGACCCGGCTGACCAGGGCGAGGGTGTCCGCGGCGGTCACCCAGTCGGCGACCTGTGCGTGCGGGACGGCCCCCGGCCGCAGGACCGCGTCGGCCAGGCCGAGGCGCCGCGCGCCGGCGTCCACGGCGCCCGCCAGCGGCCCGTCGCCGACGAGGGCGAGGCGGGCCTCCGGGCGGCGCGCCCGGACGCGGCCGAAGGCCTGGAGCAGCGTGAGCGGGTTCTTGCGCTCGGTCAGGCCGCCGACGGCGGCCACCAGCGGGCCGTCGGCGGGGACGCCCAGACGCGCCCGCGCCGCGCCGCGGTCGCCCGGCGCGAAGCGGCGCAGGTCGACCCCCATGTTGACCACGTGCACCGGCGGCAGGGCGATGCCCGCCCCGCGCAGCTGACGCGCGAGGTGCTCGCTGACCGCGATGACGGCGCTCGCGTCGCGCACCGCTCCTTCCGTGGCGCGGCGCGGCCCGCGCCGGTCGAGGTTCCGCACGTCCTGGCCGTGGGCGGTCACGACGTACGGGATGCGCCCGCGCCGCGACGCGGCGGCGGCGATCGCGCCGGTCGGGAACAGGAAGTGGGCGTAGACCACGTCGGCGCGCCGCGCCGCCCGCATCGCCTCGCGCGCCAGGGCCGCGTACTTGGCGGGCGTGCGCAGCGGCCCCGAGGCGCGGCTGTCGATGGCGGCGACCTCGACGCCCAGGCCCCGCGCGCGCAGCGCGTCGCACATGTCGGCGACGAACGCCCCGTAGTCGGGGTCGGCCGGGCCCGGCCACATGTTGCTGAGGCACAGGACCCGCAGCGGGCCGGTCACGGCACGGGCAGGGGCTCGGGCCGGACCGGCCGGGGCGCCTCCACGGCGACGGGCCGGGTCCCGGCCAGCGCGACCGCCGCGCCCGCGATGACCCAGGTGAACGGGTCCTCGAAGAGGGCCGCGTAGAGCAGGCTGTGCACGAGGATGCCGGCCAGCATCGCGCCGAGTGTCCACCGCGCCCAGCCGACCTCGCCCTCCTCCTTCGAGCCGCGCACGACCGCCCAGCCGGCGCCGATGATGAGCACGGCGAAGAGGGCGACCCCGACGATGCCGGTCTCGCTCAGCACCGTGATGGGGGCGTTGTGCGAGATGACCACCCGCACGCGCTGCTGCTCCAGTGGCGTGAGGGTCTCCTCGAAGCGGGTCTCGAAGCCGCCGAGGCCGACGCCGGTCACCGGCTCGTCCCGCCAGATCTCGAGGCCGCCCTCCATCAGGTCGAAGCGTCCCTCGCTGACCCGCTCGAGGCGGTCGCCGCTCGTGACCGCCCGCCGGACGTTGTGGTTGGCCGCGATCGCGACGCCGCCGAGGACGACGAGCAGCGCGACGGTCCCGGCGGCGGCCTTGACCGGCCCGACGGCGCGCACCGCGAGCAGGACCAGCCCCACGAGCAGCATGAGGCTGCTGGAGCGCGAGAAGGTCACCACCAGCCCGGCCGCCATGATCGCCACCGCCGCCGCCAGCGCGGCCAGCTCCGCCGGCCGCCGCCGGACCCAGGCCAGCGCCAGCGCCGCGAGGATCCCGATGACCAGGTAGCGGCCGAGGATGTTCGGGTCGAAGAAGATCCCGTTGACCCGGAAGAAGCGGCTGTAGACGTTCGCCTGCTCCAGGGTCTCGTTCCACCAGATCTCATTCGTGGCGTACTGCCACAGGCCGACGCAGGCGGCGATGACGCCCCCGGCGAGGGTGGTGATCGCCAGGGCCGCCAGGGCGCGGGCGCGCGGCCACCACGCCAGCACCAGGAGGTAGAGGATCACGAACGGCACGTAGAAGAAGCCCGCCTTGACCGCGGCCTCCTCGGGGTCGGCGCTCCAGAGGGTGGAGACCAGGAAGAGCGCCACCAGGGCCGCGAGGGGGACGTTGAGGGCGGCCGGCCCCTCCGGCGCCGGGGCGGGGATGCGGCCCCGGATCCGGCCCCAGACGAACGCCGCCAGCCCGAGGATGATCACGCCGTAGAGGGGTACGAGGAGGTTGCCCTCCTGGCTCCCGAAGGTGACCGGGATGCGGATCGGCAGCGTGATCCCCAGGAGGACGAACCAGACCGTGGGGCGGGCCAGGATGACGCGCACGCCCACGACCAGGACGACGGCCGCGGCGATCACGCCGATGACCGCGACGCCCGCCGTCAGCGGCGAGGCCAGGCGGTCGAGGCCGTCGCGGGCGTCGTCCTCCCGCACCAGCGTGCCCAGCAGCACCCCCCATGAGACCAGCAGGACCGCCATGGCGCCGGCGCGCTGGCCCTCGCTGCGCAGGCGCGGGAGCGGCAGCAGCAGGGCCAGGACGGCGAAGGCGGCCGCGCAGGCGGCGACCTCGCGGGCGGCCTCGTTCACCGCGAGCTCTCCAGCGGGACCAAGGCGGCGCCGAGGCCGTCGTCGGTGCGGGCCACGAGCCAGAGGGCGGACGGGTTGATGCCGGGCGGGATCCTCACCTGGACGCGCCCGACCGGCCCGCGAGCCCCGCCGCCCACCTGCGCGCCGAGCGGGTCGCCGAGGGTCTCGCCGGGCGTGCCCGTGCGGCGGTAGAGCGCGAGCGTCACGACGTCGGTGGAGGCGAGGCGCGCCCCGCCGGTCCGGCGCAGCGCGGCCCCGACGCGGTCGCG
The DNA here is from genome assembly GCA_036257075.1 of Miltoncostaeaceae bacterium. Taxonomy (GTDB): domain Bacteria; phylum Actinomycetota; class Thermoleophilia; order Miltoncostaeales; family Miltoncostaeaceae; genus DATAGF01. Next base: position 7,142 of record DATAGF010000091.1, on the reverse strand, counting down.
CGGCGCGACGATCGCCGGAAGCGGCCTGCCGGCCAGGTAGCCCACCCAGCAGCTCCGCTCGCGCACGACCCGGTTGCGGGCCGCGTCGAAGAGCGAGGCGCGGATCTCGTAGAGCCCCGGCGGCACGATGCCGCCGTCGGCGCGCCGCCCGTCCCAGCGCCAGTGCACGGGCGCACCCGGGTGCACCGGGCGCGGCCCGAGCCGTCGCAGCGGCTCCTGGTCGCCGTCGCGGAGGGCCTCGAGCACGACCGAGCCCGGGTCCTCCGACGCGAACGCGACCCGGCACTCGCCCTCGCCGGGCGGGCCCAGGGTCGCCGACTCGACCGTCATCTCGGCCGGGCGCGGCGGGGCGGTGTCGACCACGATCGTGCGGGTCGTGTTGAACTGCTTGCGGCCGGCGCGCGCGCGCAGCTTGATGGCGTAGGTGCCGTCCGGGACGCGCCGCCCGGCGTCGTCGCGGCCGTTCCAGTCCTCGCGCACCCAGCCCCGCGGCGCGCGGCGGGAGGTGATGAGGCGGCGCACGGTCTCGCCGCCGCGCTGGATCTCCACCGTCACGTCGGCGGTCTGGCTCAGGCGCACGTTGACCTTCGCGTCCTCGCGCCGCCCGTCGCCGTCCGGGCTGAAGAGCAGGGTCGCGTTGAAGCGGGTGACCACGGGGGGCGGCGTCGGGAACGCGAACGGCAGCACGAACACGCCGAGCGCGAGGACGAAGAGGGCGACGATCGCGACCACCACCACCGCGCGGCGCGCGCGGCCGTCGCCCGGCGGCCGGTCGCTCAAGTCAGATTCTCCGGAACCCCAGGCAGATGTAGAAGCCGAAGCGCCCGGCCGGGGTGCGGGACAGGGCCAGCTCGGCCCGGCGGAGCGCGCTGAAGCGGTAGAGGCGGCCGATCTGCGAGCCCACCCGCCCGCCGGGGCGGAAGAAGATCCCGCGCCGGGACACCGGCACGAGGCCGGCCGCCGCCCCGTGGCTCTCGAGGTCCACCCAGGTCTGCCAGCGGTCGACCGGCGCGAGGTTGAGGCGGATGCCCGGGACCTCGTGCTCGGCCAGCCAGCGGCGGGCGCCGGGCAGGCTGCGCCGGTTCGGCGTGGACACCACGACCAGGCCGCCCGGGGCCAGCCGGGAGGCCAGCGCCCGCAGGCAGGCGCGCGGGTCCTCGAGGTGCTCGAGCACGTCGGTCAGGCAGATGAGGTCGAAGGGGCCCTCCGGTGGGTCGTAGGCGCTGCCGACGACCGCCGACAGGCGGTCCGACGCCCCGATCTCCTCCAGGCGGCGGGAGGCGTGGGCCACCGACTGCGGCGACAGGTCGACCCCCACGCCGGAGAAGCCGCGCCCTGCCAGCCGCTCCAGGAGGAACCCGGTGCCGCAGCCCACGTCGAGCACCCGGCCCCCGGCGCGCCCGTGGCGGTCGATGGTCTCCAGCACGAGCGCCATGCGGCTCTGCAGGTGCCAGTTGCGCCCCTCGACCGCGACCAGCCGCGGAGCGAGCCGGTCGTAGTAGGCCTGGACCTGGCCCAGGCGCTCGGGCTCGACCGAAGGCCGGGCTGCGCCCGCCGCCACTCTCGGGCGGCGGTGCTCGTCCCGGCTCACGGCGCCCACCCCGGCGGGGGCGGGTAGGCCGCCGCGGCCGCGGCGAAGCGGGCGTACGCGGGCTTGCGGGTGCCGTCGGCGCGCAGCAGGCCGCCGGTCCAGCGGGGGTTGTCCTGGAAGTTGAACCAGGTGACGAGCTGGACGCGGGGGTTGCGGGCCGCCGCGACGAGGGTCTCGTCGACCCACGCCGCCTGCTGGTCCTCGCTCACGAAGTAGCGGTGGAATCGGTTGTACGACGTGTGGTAGCCCGTCTCGGTGACGTGGATCGGCGCGCCGGGCGCAAGCCTATCCACCTGCCGGATCACCTGGGGCAGCGTGCTCCAGGAGGGCACGAAGAACGCCTGGAGCGGCGACCCGATGGGGTAGATGTGCATGCTCCAGGCGTCGATCGGCGGCCCCTCGTCCGCCACGAGGCGGGCGAAGTCGAGGCTGCCCACCGCCGCGCGGCCGTCCTTGGGGCATGAGGTGGGCGAGCTGCCGGCCGGCCCGGCCACCCCGCCCACGACCGTCGCGCGCGGGTTGGCCGCCTTGATCTCGCGGTAGGAGGCGGCCAGCAGGGCGGCGTAGGCGCGCGGCGAGGCCAGGAGCGCCTTGCCGCCGCGCCCGCGCCGGCACTGGGGCATCCAGAAGCCGGGCAGGTTGGGCTCGTTCCAGACCTCGATGCGCCGCACCTCCGGCAGGGGCGCGCCGCCGGCCGCGAACGCGCCCGAGTAGCGGCGGGCGAGGGCCCCGGCGAAGCGCGCGCCGTCGGCCGCCCGCGGCGCCGCGGCGGCCGCCCCGCTGCGCGAGGCCCACTCCGGCGTCAGGTAGAAGTCGAGCAGGATCGCGAGCCCGCGCGCCGTCAGGCCGCGCACGATCTGGTCGTAGCGGCTCCAGTCGTAGGCCGGGTCGGCGGGGTTGCGCGCGTCCGCCGGGCGGGTGCGGGCGACCTCCCTCCAGAGGACGTCCACCCTGGCCGCCCGCGCCCCGGTGGCGGCGAGGGCGTCCATGCGCGCCTCGAGCGCCGGGCCGCTGACGTTGACCAGGTTGTCGTCCTGGAGCGAGACGATCGGGGCCGCCGACGCGCCTCCCGCCGCCGCGAGCAGGAGCGCCAGCGCGAGGAGCGTCCGCCTCAGAACGGTTGCTCTCATTTTGAAAGGGGTTCTCACCCCAGCCTCGCCAGCCGGAGGACCCCCACCCGCAGCCCCTTGCGCCGGCCCCGCTCGACCCACGCCAGGCGCGCGCCGTCGGCCCCGATCGCGTCGACGCGCCGGCGGGCGGTCGTCACCCGGCGCGCGCCGGCGCGGCCGAGGCGGGAGGCCAGCACGCGCCGCCCGTCGGCGATCGCGAGCGTGCCGCCGCCGACCGCGACCGCGGGGAGCGCGGCTCCGCTCCAGACGCGCCGGGCGCTGGGCGGCCCGGCGCCGGCGTCGATGCGGGTCACCGCCAGCCGCGCCCCGGCGCGCGACAGCACCGCGACGAGGCCGGGGGCGGCCCAGACCCGGAGGGCCGGGCCGGGGAGGGCGATCGCCGCGGGCGGCGAGCCGCTCCCGTCGCGGGCCACCAGCAGCCGGGCGGGCTGGGCCGGGTCGGCCCAGGCGCGCAGGCCGCCGCCGGCGACGGCGACCAGGTCCGGCGCGCCCGGCTCGGCGGCGGCCGGGGGCGGGACGGCGCCGCCGCCCGGATCGCCGAGGCGCACCACCTGTCCGCCGGCCGCGTCCAGCTGGACGAAGCGCACGGCGCTGCCGGTCCAGGTGGCGGCGACGGTGCGCGGCGCGCCGGGGCGGCCGTCGCTGTCGATCACGGCCTCGATCCCCTCGTCGTCGCAGCACCAGATGGTGGGCGGGGGCAGCCGGCTCGAGGAGGGGACCGCGACGAAGCCGCCGTCGCCGGTGGGGGCGAGCGTGCCCGAGCCCATGCGGGCGATGCTCGTGCGCACGGAGACCGGCGTCTCGGCCGGCCCGGCGAAGCGGCGCGACGCCCGGTCGAGTCGCGCGCGCGAGACGTCGGCCCGGTAGTAGTCGAAGCGCTGGGCCCCGGGGGGCGCGCCACGGATGCGGCGCGGGTCGACGCGCACCGTCGCGGCCTCGGTCCAGACCAGCGTCCGGCCGCTGAAGGCCAGGGCGCGGTCGTGCCAGCCCTCCAGGGTGAGGGTGCGGGTCGCCCCGGACCCGGCGGGAGCGGCGGCGAGCGCCGCGCCCGCCGCCACGGCGAGGGCGACGGGGAGGGCGCGCCGCCTCACCCGCCGGCGGGGGCGACCGCCCGCAGGGCGACGACGGTGTCGGCGAGCAGCGCCTCGCTGGCGGCCGCCATCGCCGGCGCGGCGAGCGGGGTCATGTTGGTGAGCTGGACGTGGCGGGCGCCGCGCTCGACGAAGGCGCCGATCGACCGGGCGACGTCGTCCGGCGTGCCGTAGATCACCGCGTCGCGGACCACCTCGGGCGGCACGGACTCGGCCAGCCGGAGGGCCTCGGCGCGCCCGTAGGCGGTCGGCATGAAGCTGGTGAGCCCGAACGCCCCCCGCCCGAGCGGGTGCTCCGCGCCCCGGGCCGCGAAGGCCTCGGCCGGGCGCGTGAGCGCGATGAAGCGCATGAGCAGCGAGCCGTCGAGGGCAGCCTCGGCCTCCTCGCGGGTCTCGGTGACCACGACGCGGGCGTAGAGGCCGGGCGTGACCTCCGCCTCGCGCCCGGCGGCGGCCGCGGCCTCGCGAACCCGGGCGAGCATGCCGGCGTACTCGTCCGGCTCGGTGGCCAGCGGGAGCCAGCCGTCGCCGCGGCGTCCGGCCAGCGCGAGGCCGCGCGGGCGGTGGGCGGCGATCCAGACCGGCGGCGGGCGGTCGCCCAGCGGCCGCAGGCCCAGCGAGGCACCCCGCAGCCGGAAGTGCTCGCCCTCGTAGTCGACCGGGTCCGGGCTCGCCATCAGCAGCCGCATGACCTCCAGGCCCTCCTCCAGGCGCGAGAGCGGCCGCTGGTTCGCGACGCCGAAGGGCTCGAGGTTCAGCGCCTCGCCGGACCCGACGCCGAGGACGAAGCGGCCCCCGGTCAGGTGGTCGAGGGTCAGGGCGGTCTGGGCGAGCGAGGCGGGGTGGCGACGCACGACGTCGGTGACGCCGATGCCGAGCCGGATGTCGTTCGTGGCGCCGGCGGCGGCGGCGACGACCGGCACGGGGTCGAACCAGACGTGGGGGCTCGGCTGGGCGGCGGCCTGGGGGACGAGGTCGGGGGTCCAGATCGAGGACGGGAACCAGTGGAGCAGGTGGTCGACCCACCAGATCGCGTCGAAGCCCTGCTGCTCCCGCCGCTGGGCCGCCGCGAGCACCGCGCCGGCGGGCGGCCGCACCGCGCCCATCGCCGACAGCTCCAGCCCGGGGTGAGCCATGGCGGGCAACCTACTCCGCGCCCGGGGGGCCTCCAACGGCGGCGGGTGGGGGTCCTCCCGGGTGGTCGCCGCCCCGGAGCTGCGAGCTCGCGTGGTCCGCGACCTGCGCCACCACTTCCCACCCGTCCAGCGCGCCGCCCGGCGAGCCGGGCAGGTTCACGATCAGGGTCGCGCGGCGGACCCCCGCCTCGCCGCGCGAGAGCATCGCGTGCGGCGTGGCGGCCAGCGAGCGCGCCCGGATGGCCTCGGCGATCCCCGGCACCATCCGCTCGCAGGTGGCGCGCGTGGCCTCGGGGGTGCAGTCGCGCGGGCCGATGCCGGTCCCGCCGGTCGTCAGGACCAGGTCCGGCGCCCCTGGCGCGTCGCAGATGGCCTGCAGGAGCGTCGCGAGCCGGTGGCGGTCGTCGGGCACGACCTCGCGCTGCACCACCTCCGCCCCGGACGCCTCCACGGCCCGGGCCAGCCCGGGCCCCGAGCGGTCCTCGCGCTCGCCGGCGGCGGAGCGGTCCGAGACCGTGATCACGGCCACCCGGAGCGTCATCCCGGCTCGCCCTTGACCTTCTCCAGCAGGCGCACGCCGTCGATGACGATGCGGGGGTCGATCCCCTTCACCAGGTCGTAGACGTTGAGGGCGGCGACCGTGACCGCGGTGAGCGCCTCCATCTCCACGCCGGTGCGCGCGGTCGTCTCGACGACCGCCGTGATGCGCACCTCGCCCGCGTCCGGGTCGACCTCGACCTCCACCGCCGCGCGGTCGATCGGCAGCGGGTGGCAGAGCGCCACGAGCTCGGGCGTGCGCTTGGCGGCCATGATCCCCGCGACCCTCGCCACGGCGGCGGCGTCGCCCTTCGGGAGCGCCCCCTCCGCCATCGCGCGCGCGCTCTCGGGGGCCATGCGCACCAGCGCCTCGGCGACCGCCCGCCGGCCCACCGCCGGCTTGTGGCCCACCCCCACCATCCGCGCCTGGCCGCGCTCGTCGAGGTGGTTGAGCCGGGGCTCGGACACGTCGCCTAGACCCTCGCGCGCTGGGCCCGGCGACGGTCGGCCGAGCGCTTCTTGGCGATGTCGGCCTGCTGGGCCGACAGCCACTTGCCCACGTCGTTCTCGCGCACGATCCGCTTGATCTCGCGGATGCGGTCGGCGCGCTCGTCGGCCGGCATCACGAGCGCGCGGTGGAGGGCGTCGGCCTGGTCGTCGACGTCGAAGGGGTTGATCGAGATCGCGAAGGAGCCGAGCTCCTCGTGGGCGCCGGCGTTCTCGGAGAGGATCATCACGCCGTCGCGCTCGTTGACGAGGGGCGCCTCCTTGGCGATCAGGTTCATGCCGTCGAAGATCGGGTTCACCAGCAGCACGTCGTAGTGCTTGTACGCGGCCACGGCGCGGTGGATGTTGCTCTCGATCCGCAGGTCGATGGGCATCCAGTCCGTGTTGCCGTGCTTGGTGTTGATGTGGCTGACGACGTCCTCGATCTTGGAGAGGTACTCGACGTACTCGTCGACGTCCTGGCGCGACGGCTGGAGGAGGGCGAAGAAGGTGATGTCCTCGTGGAACTCCGGGTGGCGGTCGAGGAAGACGTCGAACGCCTTGAAGCCGCGGAGCGTGTTCTTCGACAGGTCCGTCCGGTCGACGCGCACGATCAGGTACTGGCGCCGGCGGCGCAGCATCGGCCCCTCCTCCTCGGCCACCTCAGGCGAGCCGGCCAGCTCCTCGAACATCGGGGCGTTCACCGAGATCGGGTAGTGGCGCACCCAGACCTCGCGCCCCTCCCAGCGCACCTGCAGGCGCTCGTAGTCCACGGCGAGGTCGAGGAGGTCCTCGCAGCAGAGCAGGAAGTTGCGCGCGTAGCGCCGCGTGTGGAAGGCGATGATGTCGTTGGCCAGCAGGCCCCGCAGGATCGCCTCGCGGACGTCGGGCGGCAGGATGCGCCAGTAGTCCGGCTGGCTCCAGGGGATGTGCACGAAGAAGTGCAGGAAGGCGTGCGGGTGCTCGGCGCGGATGCCCTCGGGCGCGGTGTAGAGGTGGTAGTCGTGGAGCATGACGACCCGGTCGGGGTCGCTCGCGAGCTCCTCGTTGACCGCCTCGGCGAAGGCGGCGTTGGCGGCGAGGTAGCCGTTCTCCCAGGCGTCCTTCTCCTCCAGGCGCACGTCGGGCGCGTTGCTGAGGTCCCAGAGGTAGTGCTGGATGAACCACAGCA
>DATAGF010000068.1:0-9266 GCA_036257075.1 Miltoncostaeaceae bacterium | reverse complement strand
GCGGAACCGCCAGGTGCGCCGGATGGGCGAGGCGGTCGGCCACCCCGTTCGGCGGCTGCACCGCTCCCGCTACGCCGGCATCGGTCTCGGCCGGCTGCAGCCGGGCCGATGGCGCCCCCTCTCCCGGGCCGAGTGGAGCCGTCTCGGCGCCGCGGTGGGGCTGGAGCGCTGAGCGAGCGGGTGCTGAGGGCCGTCCGGGGCGCGACCTCGGTGGCCGAGGACACCAGCGACGCAATCCGCGACGGCACCGCGGAGCTGCTCGGCGAGGTGCTCGTCCGGAACGGCTTGGTCGCCGACGATCTCGTCTCGATCATCTTCACCGCCACGGAGGACCTGACTGCCGACTTCCCGGCGGTCGCCGCCCGTGACATCGGCCTGGGCGGCGTGCCGCTGCTGTGCAGTCGCGAGATCCCGGTCGTCGGAGCGCTCGGGAGGTGCATCCGGGTGATGGTCCACTGCTACGCGCCGGCCGACCGGGCGATCCGGCACGTCTACCTGCATGAGGCCCGTCAGCTGCGGACGGACCTGCCCGAGTAGGGGAGGCGGCGACCCACCGCGGCCGGGATGGTCAGCGCCGCCGGTGGTGCCCACCCATTCGGCGCCGGCCCTCGACCCGGCCCGGGCGCGACGCCGGCCGCAGAGGTCCCGGCCGGCCGCCGGGCGGGGCCCCGCTCAGCCGGCGTCGAGCCCCAGGTCGAGGGCCGGCGCCGAGTGGGTGAGGGCGCCCACCGACACCGCGTCGACCCCCGTCCGCCCGGCCGCCCGCGCGCCCTCCAGGCTCATCCCGCCCGAGGCCTCGGTGCGCGCGCGCCCGGCGACCAGCTCCACGGCCTCGCGCAGCCGGTCCGGGCCCATGTTGTCGAGCAGGATCCAGTCCGCGCCCGCCTCGAGCGCGGCCCGGACGCCGTCGAGGTCGTCGGCCTCGACCTCCACGAGCACGCCCGGCAGCTCGCGGCGGGCGCGAGCCACCGCGCCTGCCAGCGCGTCGCCGGCCAGGGCGAGGTGGTTGTCCTTCACCAGCACGCGGTCGAAGAGGCCCATCCGGTGGTTGGCGCCGCCCCCGGCGACCACCGCCGCCTTCTCCAGGGCGCGCATGCCGGGCGTCGTCTTGCGCGTGTCGAGCACGGCAGCCGGCGCGGCGGCGCGCACGTAGGCCGCCGTCAGGGTCGCGACCCCCGACAGGTGGCAGAGGAGGTTCAGCAGCGTCCGCTCGGCGGCGAGCACCGCGCGCGCCGGGCCCTCCACCTCGGCGACCGCCGTCCCGGGGGCGAGGTGGGCGCCGTCCTCGAGCAGCCAGCGCCCGGCGACGCCGGTCTGGCGCAGCACCTCCTCGCCGGCGGCGCGCCCCGCGAGGACGCCGTCGGCGCGGGAGGCGACCCGGGCCGCCAGGCGGGCGTCCTCGGGGATGAGCAGGGCGGAGGTGATGTCGCCGCGCTCGCCGAGGTCCTCGGCCAGCGCCGCGGCCACCAGCTCGGCGGTCGTCACGCCAGCGCGATCATCACGCCAGCGCGAGCATCCGGTCCAGGGCCAGGCGGCCCAGGCGCGCCATCTCGTCATCGACCGTCACGACGTTCACGATCTCGCCGGCGGCGAGCGACTCGAGGCACCAGGTGAGCTTCGGCAGGTCGATCCGGTTCATGGTGACGCAGGGGCAGATGTCCTCCCGCAGGCAGGAGATGCGCTTGTCCGGATGCCGCTGGCGGAGCCGGTTGACGAGGTTCCAGTCGGTGCCGATGACGATCGACGAGCCGGCGGGCAGCTCCTCGCAGCGGCGGATGATGTGCTCGGTGCTGCCGTCCTCGTCGGCGGCCTCGACCACCGGCCGCGGGCACTCCGGGTGCACGATCACGCGCACGCCGGGGTCGGCCGCGCGCGCCTCGGCCACCTGTCGGGCCGTGAAGGCGGTGTGGACGTTGCAGAAGCCCTTCCAGAGGATGATGCGGGACGCGGCCAGGTCCTCCTCCGCCAGGCCGCCGAGGGCGGCGAGGCGCGGGTTCCACACGAGCGGGTCGCCGGGCGCCATGCCGAGGCGGCAGGCCGTGTTGCGGCCCAGGTGCTCGTCGGGGAAGAAGAAGACCGCGTCGCCCTCCGACAGCGCCCAGCGGAAGGCCCTCTCGGCGTTGCCGGAGGTGCAGACGGCGCCGCCGTGCTCGCCGACGAACGCCTTCAGGTCGGCGCCCGAGTTCATGTAGGTGAGCGGCACGACCCGACGGCCGGGCAGCGCCGCCGTCATCTGGTCCCAGGCGTCGCGCACGGTGAAGATGTCGGCGCACTCGGCCAGGTGGCAGCCGGCCCCGAGGTCCGGGAGCACGACCGTCTGGCCCGGCGACTTGAGGACGTCGGCGGCCTCGGCCATGAAGTAGACGCCCAGGAAGACGATCAGCTCGGCCTCCGTCGCGGCGGCGCCGCGGCGGGCGAGCAGGAACGAGTCGCCGGTCACGTCGGCGAACTCGATGACCTCGTCCTTCTGGTAGTGGTGGCCGAGGACGACCGCGCGGGCGCCGAGGGCGTTCCGCGCCTCCCACGCGCGCTCGCGCAGCTCGGCGAGCGGTACGCCCTCGACGGGGAGGGCGCAGGCCGGTGCGATGGTGGTCATGCGGCCTCCTTGGCCAGGGCCCGGCGGCGCCGGGCGACGGGGGTCGTGGGCGGCACGTGGAAGGGGCGGTCGCCGACCCAGGCGATTCGGCGCGCCTGGGCGGGGTCGGGGAGGGGGTGGTCGCGGCGGAAGTGGGCGCCGCGGCTCTCGGTGCGGAGGGCCGCGCCCGAGGCCGCCAGGCGCGCCACCAGCAGCAGGTTGTCGGTGCCGGCGTCGGTGCCCTCGGGCAGGCTCGCCAGCGCCCCGGCGGCGGCGGCGATGCCCTCGGCGTCGCGCTCGACCCCCACGCCGCGCCACATCGCGCCCTGCAGGCCCGCCCGGACGGCCTCCCCGCCGCCCGCCTGGGGCGGGGGCGGGATCGCGGTGGCCGTGGGCCCCTCGGGCCAGGCGTCGCCGCCGTCCGCCAGCGCCTCGGCCGCTCCGGCCGCCAGCACGGCGGCCTCCAGAAGCCCGTTCGAGGCGAGCCGGTTGGCACCGTGGGCCCCGGTCGCGGCGCACTCGCCGACCGCGAACAGGCCCGGCAGCGTCGAGCGGCCGGCCATGTCGGCGAGCACGCCGCCGATGGCGTAGTGGGCCGCCGGGGTCACCGGGATGGGGTCGCGCGCGAGGTCGAGGCCGTGCTCGGCGCAGAGCCCCGCCACGGTGGGGAAGCGCCCCCGCACCCCCTCGGCGTCCAGGTGGCGCAGGTCGAGGGTGACCTCCGCGCCCAGCTCGGCCGCCCGGCGGGCGATCGCGCGCGCCACCACGTCGCGGGGGCCGAGCTCGGCCATGGGGTGGACGTCCGGCATGAACCGCCGGCCGCGCGCGTCGCGGAGCACCGCGCCCTCGCCCCGCACGGCCTCGCTCACCAGGGCGAGCGGGCCCTCGCCGAGCGCCAGGGCGGTGGGATGGAACTGCACAAGCTCGAGGTCCGCAAGCGCCGCGCCGGCGCGGGCCGCGAGCGCGGGCCCGTCGGCGGTCGCGCCGGGCGGGTTGGTGGTCCGCGGGTAGAGCCAGCCCATGCCGCCCGAGGCCAGGACCACGGCCCGCGCCGTTCGCTCGCGGGGGAGCCCGTCGGCGCCGGTCGTGCGCAGGCCGGCCGCGCGGCCGTCTCGCACGACGACCTCCGTCGCCCGCTCGCCCTCCGCGAGCTCGATGCGGCGGTCGGCGCGGAGGGCCGCCGAGAGCGCCGCCACGATGTGGGCCCCGGTCGCGTCGCCGCCGGCGTGCACGACTCGGGCAGCCGAGTGGGCGCCCTCGCGCGCGAGGCGCAGCCGGCCGCGGCTGCGGTCGAAGACCACCCCCCGCGACAGCAGCTCGGTCACCTGCGCGGGCCCCTCGCGGCAGATCGCCGCCGCGGCCTCCGGGTCACAGAGGCCCGCGCCGGCCTCCAGGGTGTCGCGGAGGTGGGCCTCGACCGAGTCGCCCCGGTCGACGGCGGCCGCGATGCCGCCCTGGGCGCGGCGGGTGCTGCCGTCGCCGAGCGCCCCCTCGGTGATGACGACCACCGGGCCGGACTCGGCGGCGCCGAGCGCCGCCAGGGCGCCGGCGATGCCGCTGCCGACGACGATCACGGGCTCCTGCGGCTGCGGTCGGGCCACGTTCGTGTCTCCCTGACGGTTAGTCGCGAACGAATTGATGTCGCCGCGACAAAAACGAGGGCGTCAGGAGGATAGCGCACAGCGGCGCGCGCGGGCCGCGCCCGCGCCGCCCGCTCAGGCGCTACTGGATCGAGAGGACGTAGGCCGTGACGTCGTCGAGGTCTTGGCCCTGGGCGAGCCCGGCCGGCATGCCGCCGCCGCCGTTCATGACCTGATCCCGGATCCGCTGCTCGGTGAGCCCGAGCCCCTCGAGCTTGGGCCCGGTGCCGCCCGCCGCCGTGCCGTTCTCCAGATGACAGCCGGTGCAGGTCTGCGCGAAGAAGGCCTCGCCCGCGGCGACGTCACCCGCGGGCGCCGCGGTCGTCGCCGGGGCCGTCGTCGTGGCCGGCGGGGCCGTCGTCGCCGGGGCCGCTGTCGTGGTCGGCGCCTCCGTCGTCGCCTCGCCGGAGTCGTCGTCACCGCCGCAGCCCGCCGCCACCCCCCCAAGCAAGCCGGCCACCACCAGCGCCGCCACCGCACCGCGCGATACCCGCATGAGCCCTCCCCGCATCGCGACCCGTTGCCCGACTCTAAGCGCGTTCGCGCTGCCCGTACACTTTCCCTGTGGCGATCCGCTCCTCACCCAGGCTCGAGGCCATGCCGCGCTACGAGCCCGGCCTCACCACCGGCGAGGTGCTCGCGCGCTTCGGCCTCGACGCGGCCGTCAAGCTCGCCTCCAACGAGAGCCCCTTCCCTCCGCTGCCCGAGGTGGCCGAGGTGGTGGCCGCGGGCGTCGCCGGGCTCAACCGCTACCCCGACGGCCCGGGACGGGCGCTGCGGCGCGCGCTCGCCGAGCGCCACGGCGTCGGCCCGGACGAGGTGGTGCTCGGCAACGGCTCCTGCGAGCTCATCCTGCTGGCCGGCCAGGCCCTCCTCGACCCCGGCACGAGCGCGGTGCACGCCACGCCGTCGTTCGCGCTCTACCCGCACCTGGCGGCCGCAGCGGGCGCCGAGGCGGTGGCGGTGCCGCTGGCCGGCGACGACGGCCACGACCTCGAGGCGATGGCGGCGGCCGTCGACGAGCGCACCCGCCTGGTGGTCGTCTGCAACCCCAACAACCCCACCGGCGTCTACCGCAGCGCCGACGAGATGGAGCGCTTCCTGGACGCCCTGCCGGAGGACCTCGCCGTGCTGGTGGACGAGGCCTACTCCGAGTTCGTGGACCGCCCCGACGCGGGGCGCACGATGTCGCTGGCGCGCGAGCGCCCCAACCTGCTCGTGACGCGGACCTTCAGCAAGGCCCATGGCCTCTGCGGCCTGAGGGTGGGCTACGGCGTGGGCGGGCGCGGCTGGATCGACGCGCTCGACAGGGTGCGCCAGCCCTTCAACACCAACGCCCTCGCCCAGGCGGCGGCGCTGGAGAGCCTTCGCCATCCCGCGGCGCTCGACCGGCGCGTGCGCGAGACCGTGTCCGAGCGGGCGCGCGTTGCGGAAGCGCTTGCGGAATCGGGGTGGGCCTTTACCCCTAGCCAGGGCAACTTTATCCTGGTCGCGCCGGACGATCCGGCCGCCGGATCTCCGGGTGTCCACGAGCAGCTCCTGCGCCTCGGCGTCATCGTGCGCGACGGGGCGTCGCTCGGGTGTCCCGGTCGCCTGCGGGTCTCGATCGGCACCCCGGAGGAGAACACGGCGTTCCTGTCGGCGCGGGCGGAGGTCGCCCGCACGGCCTCACGCGAGACCCAACCAGGACGGGCGACACCATGATGATCGTGATGCAGCAGGGCGCGACCGAGGAGCAGATCCGCCACGTGATCGAGCGGATCCAGCAGGCCGGCGCCCGCGCCCACCCCTCCCGGGGGGAGTTCGTCACGGTCATCGGCGCCATCGGCGACGACCGCGAGATCGTGGCGTCGCTGCAGCTCGAGGGCGAGCCCGGCGTCGAGAAGGTCGTCCCGATCCTCAAGCCGTACAAGCTGGTCTCGGCCGACTTCCGCGGCACCGACGTGGCCGTCGAGGTCGCCGGCCGGCCCATCGGCGGCGGCGCCTTCGGCCTCATCGCCGGGCCGTGCGCGGTGGAGTCGCGGGACCAGACGCTCGCCTCGGCGCGCGCCTGCAAGGCCGCCGGGGCGACCCTCCTGCGGGGCGGCGCCTACAAGCCGCGCACGTCGCCCTACGCCTTCGCGGGGCTGGGCAAGCCCGCCCTCGAGATCCTCGCCGAGGCGCGCGAGGAGACCGGCCTGCCGGTCGTGACCGAGCTCATGGACGTCCGCCAGCTCGACGACGTGCTCGAGGTCGCCGACATGATCCAGCTCGGCGCGCGCACCATGCAGAACTTCGACCTCCTGCGCGAGGTCGGCCGCACCAGCGTGCCCGTCCTGCTCAAGCGCGGCATGGCGAACACGATCGAGGAGTGGCTGCTGTCGGCCGAGTACATCGCGCGCGAGGGCAACCCGGACATCGTCCTGTGCGAGCGCGGCATCCGCACCTTCGAGACGGCGACCCGCTCGACGCTCGACATCTCGGCCGTGCCGGTCGTGAAGACCATGTCGAGCCTGCCCGTGATCGTCGACCCCTCGCACGCGGCGGGCCGGCGCGAGCTGATCCTGCCGATGGCGCGGGCGGCCGTGGTCGCCGGGGCCGACGGCCTCATCGTCGAGGTCCACCCGGCGCCCGAGACGGCGCTCTGCGACGGCCCCCAGGCGCTGCACGCCGAGGGCTTCGCGGCCTGGGTGGCCGACGTCCGCCGCTGCATCGACCTGATGGGCAAGGTCATGGCGCAGGACGCGCCGGTCGCCCTCAGCGCCTGAGGGCCTGACCGCGACCGCGATGGCGTGAGCACCGGCCCCGTCGCCATCGTCGGCGTCGGGCTGATGGGCGGGTCCCTGGGGCTCGCCCTCGGCGGCGCTCGCGAGGTGGTGGGCGTCGACCCGGACCCCGAGGCCCTGCGCGTGGCGCTCGCGGTGGGGGCCGTCGACCGCGCCGCCGGCTCGCTCGAGGAGGCCGCAGAGGGGGCCGAGGCCGTCGTGCTCGCCACGCCCATGCCCGCGCTGGAGGGGCTGGCGCGCCGCGCCCTGGCGGCGTCGCCGGAGGACTGCCTGGTGACGGACCTGGGGTCGGCCAAGGCGGCGCTGCTGGCCGCGCTGTCGCCCGCCGATCGCGAGCGCTTCATCGGCGGCCACCCGGTGTGCGGGGCCGAGCGCACCGGCGTCGCATTCGCGCGGCGCGACCTCTTCCGGGGGGCGACCTGGTTCCTCACCCCGGGCGCCGAGGCGCGCCCCGAGCTGTTCCAGCGCCTCCACGGGCTGGTCGGGTCGGTCGGGGCGCGCCCCGTCGCGATCGACGCCGGCGTGCACGACCGGCTCATGGCGCTGGTCTCGCACCTGCCTCACGTCCTCGCGGGCGCGCTTGTCAACCAGGCCGCCGCGACCGCGCCGGAGGGCCGCGAGGCGCTGCGCTCGGCCGGGCCCTCGTTCGGCGACCTCACGCGGGTGGCGGGCTCCAACCCGCCCCTCTGGGCCGACATCCTGCTCGCCAACCGCGAGGCCGTGCTCGAGGCGCTCGGCGCCTACGCCGCCTCGCTCGACGAGGTCGCCGGCGCCCTGAGGGCGGGCGACCGCGAGTGGCTGCTGGGCTTCATCGGCGAGGCCGCCGGGGCGCGGGCGCGCCTGCGGGCGGCCCAGGACGCCGGGCCGGCCGAGCCGGCCCGGCTGGTGGTCGCCGTGCCGAACCGGCCCGGCGCCATCTCGGAGATCGCGACGGCCCTGGGGCACGCCCACATCAACATCGAGGACCTCCACCTGCGCCCGGGCCCGCCGGACGGCGAGGGCGAGCTCGAGCTGGTGGTCGACGGGGCCGAGGCCGCTCGCGAGGCGGCCCGGCTGATCGCCGAGCGCGGCTACCCCGCCGAGGTGGCGTCCTCGATGACGTAGCCGCGCGGGTCGCGCGGCTCGGGCGCCCGGAGGAGGCCGTGGAGCCAGGCGATCAGCTCCCGGTCGCCCCAGTAGCCGGTGTGGTGGCCGGACCCCACGAGGCAGACGTCGACGAGCCGCACCGGCCGCGGCTCCCCCGGGATCCGCCACTCGCGACCGCGCCCTTCCCGCGTGGTCGCGGGGTCGAGGGGGTCCTGGAACACCGCCCGGCCGACGAAGTCGCGGGCGCGGTAGGCGTTGACCCAGGTGAACGAGAACGGCTGCATGCGGAGTGGGCCTCGCCGCTGACCGGGCGCCTTCGCGGCCTGGTGACCATGGGCTCGCCCTTCCGGCAGACCTACGAGGCGCGGCTGCCGGGGCAGTACGACTGGCTCGAGCCGGCGAAGCCCGGCGCGCTGGCACCCCCCAGCTTGCCGCAGGTCGTGCTCCACTCCCAGCTGGTGGGCTCGGCCAGGCAGCGAACCTCGGGTGCGGCCTCTCCCCAGGTGGCGTCGGTCGCCGTCGAGTAGGCGACGGCGCCGATGCCGCCGATGAGGATCGCGCCCACGACCGCGACGAAGAAGGTGCTGGTCGCGGTCGTCGCCACCTCCGTGAACCACAGCCGCTTGAGCGCTGACGCGCCGTGCACGCGGACGAGCAGGAGCAGGGCCATGAGCGCCGCCACCACGATCGTGACCGCGACCAGCCAGGCGGCCCGCAGCCCGAAGCCCGCCACGATCAGGCTCGCCCTGCTGAGCCCGGCGGCGATCGAGTCCGTCGCCGCGACCGACCAGATCCCGACCCCGACCGGCCCCCCGCGAGCAGCGCCGCCGTCACGGTGCGCGTGTCCATCAGAAGCCTCAGGCCGCCGCCGCCCCAGCCGCCGTTGGAGAGGCCCCGGGCGAGGCGCCACAGCGCCAGCGCGCCGACGGCGCCCACGAGCACAGAGGCCAGCACGTCGTTCAGGCCGAACGTGTCGTCGACGACGAGCCAGAGGGCGGTGGCGGCGATGGCGCGCCGAGGACGCCCGCGACGAGCGCGACCCAACGCCAGCGCAGCGGCGGCTCGCGGCCCGGCTGGCCGGCGAAGTCCTCGTCGTCGCGGTGGCTCGCCTCGAGGCCCACCGTCATCGTCTGGAGGCCGAGTCCGAAGAGGCTGGTGAAGAAGGCCAGGAGCCCCTTCGGGAAGCGCGAGATGTCGGAC